>NZ_JAGTJY010000137.1:0-16648 GCF_018195695.1 Achromobacter sp. Marseille-Q0513
GTGTTCGGCGGCAATCAGCTGACCTGCACCGACATCGCGGTGGCGGCGGGCCTGGCCGACATCGGCGACCGCTCGCGCGTGGCGCACCTGAGCGCGGCCACGGTGAAAGGCGCGCTGGCGCGCATCCATGAAGCCATCGCCGAGGCCAGCGACCGCATGAAGAGCGACGCGCGCGACGTGCCGCTGATCGCGGTCGGCGGCGGCTCGGTGCTGATTCCCGACCGCGTGGCGGGCTTCTCGGAAGTCGCGCGGGTGGCCAATCACGCGGTGGCCAACGCCGTGGGCGCGGCCATCGCGCAGGTGTCGGGCGAGGTCGACCAGATCTTCACCAACCTCGGCCGCGAGGAACTGCTGGAACAGGCGCGCAAGATCGCCGTGGGCCGCGCGGTGGCCGCCGGCGCCGACGCGGATACCGTCACCGTGATCGAGCAGGAGGACATTCCGCTGGCCTACCTGCCGGGCAACGCCGTCCGGGCGCGGGTGCGGGTGGTGGGCGAGATCGCCGGCCGCGCCGGCTGAACAGGGCGGGGCTTCGGCATCGGACGATTGCAGTGCCGAGGCTGTTGCCGGACAGCCTTCGGTTTTTCAGGCCGGCGGCGCGCGAGCGCCGCCGGTTCTTTTTTGTCCGTCCGCGCGGGCTTGCGTGACGCAGCGTCTTGGCGTCAGTCCGGTCGGCGTTGTTTTCAGCCGCCAGTCTTGCGGCCGCGCTCGTCGCGCGCCGCGTGCAGACAGTCCATGAAGCACTGCGCCGCCGGCGTGGGCGGTGAATCGGCGCGCGTCACGATGCACACGCGCGCGGCGGGCAGCGCGTGGTCCAGCGGCACCATGCGCAAGGGGCGCGGCAGCAGTTGATGCTCGAACAGGTCGCGCACGAAGATGCCCAGCGCGTCGCTTTCGGCGATCAGGGCCAGGCCCACGGCGATGGACTGGCAGGGGATCACATCGCTGGGCGGCGGCAGGCCATGGGCGGCATAGGCCAGGCGCAGCAGGTTGGACGGCGACTCGATGTTGCCCGGCACCAGCCAGAGCGCGTTGTGCAGCTCGGCCAGGCTGCGCGCGCGGCGCAGCGGGTGGCCGACGCGCGCACCCACCGCCAGCGGCAGGTCGTAGAGCGTGGCGCGGGTGAAACCGTCGTCGATCTGGCCGCCGTATTCGGTCTGGACCAGCAGGTCGTAATGGCCGGAGTCGAGCAGCTCGTGGCTGTGGGGCGGCGCGACTTCGTTGAAGGAAACGGACACGCGCGGCATGCGCTGGCGGAATTCCCTGAGCGCGCCCGGCAGCACGGTCAGCGCCGACGAGCTGACAGCCAGGTGCAGCGAACCGCCGGCGCCGTCCTTCATCTGGCCGATCTCTTCCTGGGCGCGGCGCGTTTCCTGCAGGATCAGCACGGCGCGTTTGTACAGCGCCTGGCCGTAGGCGGTCAGCTCCACGCCCTTGGCGCTGCGGCGCACCAGCTCGGCGTCCAGGCTTTGCTCCAGCTCGCGCAGGTTGCGCGTGGCCGCCGGCTGGGTCAGGTGCAGGGCGCGGGCGGCGGCGCGGATGCTGCCGTGTTCGGCGATGAGGACGAAGGTGCGCAGCTGGCGCAGGTTCATGGGCGGACTTCCGGAATGCGGGGGGTATCAGGAAAAGCTTTCACTGGAACGAAAATACTATCTTTTCCTTATCGTCCGCCATCCGTATATTCATGGCCATCGCAGCGGATACGGAACCGGGATCACCGGCCGGGCGCCGCGAGCCTAACGGACATCAAGGGGAAACCATGTCTATCGCCGTCGCGGCCGCTTCCGGCCAGCCGGGGCTGTACACGCCTTCCATGCGCCGGCGCGTCATTGCCGGCACCACCATCGGCAACGCGCTGGAGTTCTTCGACTTCACCGTCTTCACCTTCCTGATGCTGGTGATCGGGCCGCTGTTCTTCCCGGCCGCCTCGGGCTACGGGCAGTTGCTGCTCACCACGGCCACCTTCGGCGTGGGCTTCCTGATGCGGCCGGTCGGCGGCATGCTGATCGGTTCCTATGCCGACCGCCACGGCCGGCGCGCCGCCATGACGCTGACGCTGTGGCTGATGGGCCTGGGCTGTGGCCTGATCGCGCTGGCGCCCACCTATGCGCAGATGGGCATCGCCGGGCCGGTGATCATGGTGCTGGCGCGCCTGATCCAGGGCTTCGCGGCCGGCGGCGAGGTCGGCGCGTCCACCACGCTGCTGGTCGAACACGCGCCGCCGTCGCGGCGCGGCTTCTATTCCAGCTGGCAGTTCGGCAGCCAGTCGCTGGGCGTGATGCTGGGCGCGCTGGTGGTGGCGCTGCTGACCGCCGCGCTCACGCCCGAGCAGATGAAGGACTGGGGCTGGCGCGTGCCCTTCGTGATCGGCATCCTGACCGTGCCGGTGGGCGCCTATATCCGCCGCAACCTGGAAGAGACGCTGGAGCCCCAGCCCGCGTCGGGCGCGGCGCACGCCCGCTCCGACCACCAGCCGCTGCGGCGGGTGCTGGCCGGGCACAAGGGCGCGGTGGCCAAGGGCATCCTGCTGGTCATCGGCGGCATGGTCTGCGCCCAGATCATCGGCTTCTACATGCCTGCCTACGCCAACAAGGAGCTGGGCCTGCCGGCCACGTCCACGCTGTCCGCCAGCGTGGTGCTGGGCGCCATCGGTTTCGTGGCCGCGCCCTTCGTCGGCCTGCTGGCCGACCGCGTGGGACGCAAGCGCGTGATTTTCTGGGCGCGCGCCGCCACCGTGGCCGCGCTGTTGCCGTGCTTCCAATGGCTGGTGTCGGCGCCGAGCAGCGCGCGGCTGATGACCGTGATCGCCTTGCTTGCGATATTGTTGGCGCTGCAGACCGCGCCGGTCATCACCATGCTGCCCGAACTCTTTCCCAAGGCGGTGCGCACCACCGGCATGTCGGTGGTGTACGGGCTGGGCATCTCGGTGTTCGGCGGTTTCGCGCAGTTCTTCGTCACCTGGCTGCTGCACGTCACCCGCAATCCGATGGCGCCGGCCTGGTACTTGATGGTCACCGTGACGCTTTCCACCGTGGTGCTGTTCTGGATCCAGGACCGCACCGGGCATGACATCGACAATCAGGAGGCATGATGCAGTCCCGCTATTTTTCCGACAGCTACGCCCAGGCGCGCGAGCGCTTTCTTGCCGCCGCCAAGGCCGTGGCCGCGCGCACGGCCTCGTATCCGATCGAGGCGCGCGGCGCCCAGGACGAGGCCTTGTCCACCGACGTGGCGCTGATCGGCGACGCAAAGGCCGAACGGCTGCTGATCATGACGTCCGCCACGCACGGCGCCGAGGGCTTCTGTGGCTCCGGTTGCCAGCTGGCCCTGCTGGACGACGCGCCGATGCTGGCGCGCGCGCGCGAGGCCGGCGTGGCGCTGCTGCTGGTGCACGCCGTCAATCCCTATGGCTTCTCGTGGATCGCGCGCACCGACGAGGGCAACGTCGACCTGAACCGCAATGCCCAGCCCTTCGACGGCCGCCCCTTGCCCGAGAACCCCGGCTACGGCGCGCTGCATCCGCTGCTGCTGCCCGAGTCCTGGCCGCCCAATGAGGCCAACCGGCGCGAGCAGGAGCGCTACATCGCCGAGCACGGCCTGGCCGCCTACGCCCAGGCCGTCTCGCGCGGGCAGTACACGCATGCCGACGGTCTGTTCTATGGCGGCGATCGCCCGGCGGCCTCGCTGCTGAACATGCGGCGCATCCTGAAGGAACATGCCGCCGATTTTTCCAGCATCGGCTGGATCGACGTGCATACGGGGCTGGGGCCGCGCGGCCACGGCGAGAAGATCTACGCCGGCCGGCGCGACGAGGCCGAAGTGGCGCGGGCGCGGCACTGGTACGGCGCGGATATCGCCGTGCCTTACCAGGGCAGCTCGGCCTCGGTGGACATCACCGGCCAGCTGGCCAGCGTCATCTACGACGCCTGCCCGGCATCCACGCCGACGCTGATGGCGCTGGAATTCGGCACCCAGCCTTTTGCCGACGTGGTGCAGGCGCTGCGCGGCCGCAACTGGCTGCGCGCGCATCCTGAAGCGGGCGAGGACGCGCGCCGCGCCATCCTGAAGGCCACGCTGGATGCCTTCTATTGCGGCGACGCCGATTGGCACGGCATGGTGCTGGGACAGAGCCGGGTGGCGGTGCTGCAGGCGCTGTGCGGCCTGCAAGGCGACTGACAGTCCGGACCTGATCCGGGAAGGCGCGGCTCCGGCGACGGGGCCGCGCTTTTTTTTCGTGACCTTGCTATTTGCTGTTTTTGTAATGTTATATCATCTGGTGTTTGTTTGTAATGATATAACATCCATAGGAACCGAGATGCAGGGAAAGAAAGAGGGATCGCGGCGCTCCACCCGCCGCGCCGGCGCGGCCAGGACGGGATTGCGGCCGCTGGCGTGGGCGCTGCTCGCCGCCTCCGGCGCCACCGCGCAGGCCCAGCAAGCGGCCGGCCCGGCGGACGCCGCCGCCACGCTGGCGCCGGTCACGGTCTCGGCCAATCCGCTGGGGCTGGACCTGAACAGCACCACGCAGCCGGCCTCCGTGCTGGAAGGCGATGCATTGGTCGAGAAGCGCGGCGGCACGCTGGGTGACACGCTCGATGGCCTGCCGGGCGTGCATAGCGATACCTTCGGCGGCGGCGCCAGCCGTCCGGTGATCCGCGGCCAGACCGCGCCGCGCGTGAAGGCGCTGTCCGACGGCTCCGAGCTGATGGACGCCTCGGCCATCTCGCCCGATCATGCCGTGACCACCGAGCCGCTGCTGGCCGAGCGCATCGAGGTGCTGCGCGGCCCGGCGGCGCTGCTGTACGGCGGCGGCGCCATCGGCGGCGTGGTCAATGTGATCGACAAGAAAATCCCCACCGAAGTCCCCGAGAAGGGCATCGCCGCCGAGGCCGAGATCCGTGGCGCGACCGGCACCAAGGAACGCGCGGGCGCCATCGGCATTACCGCCGGCGAAGGCAATTTCGCCGTGCGCGTGGAAGGCATGAAGCGCCGCAGCGGCGACTACCGCGTGCCGGACTGGTCCAGCAGCAAGCTGGACGGCTCGTACAGCGAATCCACGCAAGGCACGGTGGGCATGTCCTGGATCACGCCGCGCGGCTACATCGGCCTGGCCTTCACGCACCTGGAAAGCAAGTACGGCCTGCCTGGACACAATCACGAATACGAAGGCTGCCATCCGCATGGCACGCACCTGCATTGCGGCGGCCACGACCATGATCATGGCGATGGCGACGAGGCAGGGCACGACCACGATCATGACCATGGCGGCGGCGTGCCCTATGTGAAGCTGCGCAGCAATCGCACGGACCTGCGCGCCGAATACCTGGATCCCTTCGCCGGCATCGAGAAAATCCGCCTGCGCGGCGGCTTGACCGACTACCAGCACCAGGAGATCGAGGGCGGCGAGGTCGGCACCACCTTCAAGAACCGTGGCTACGACCTGCGCCTGGAGGCGCAGCACAAGACCATCGCCGGCTGGCGCGGCGTGGTGGGCATGCAGACGTCCTACAGCGATTTCCGCGCGGACGGCGAGGAAGCCTTCCTGCCGCGCAGCAAGACGCGCGCCAATGGCATCTTCCTGCTGGAGGAATACAAGCTGGCCGACTGGCGCTTCGAGCTGGGCGCGCGCCAGGACTGGCAGAAGGTCTCGCCCCAGGGCGGCGCGCCGCGCAGCAGCCTGTCGGGCACCTCGCTGTCGGCGGCGGCCATCTGGAACTTCGCGCCGGAGTATTCGGTGGCACTGTCGCTGTCGCGCTCGCAGCGCCTGCCGACCGCGCAGGAGCTTTACGCCAAGGGCGTGCACCTGGCCACCAACACCTATGAGATCGGCAACGCCGGCCTGGGCCGCGAGACCTCGCACAACATCGACCTGACGCTGCGCAAGCACTCGGGCGCGACCACCTTCAGCGCCAGCGTGTTCCACAACCGCGTGAAGAACTACATCTACGCCAACACGCTGGACCGCTACGAGGACTTCCGCCTGATCGAGTACACCCAGCGCGACGCCGAGTTCACCGGCGTGGAAGGCGAGCTGCGGCATCAGTTCACGCCCGTGTTCTCGGCCGCCGTCTTCGGCGACTACGTGCGCGGCAAGCTGACCGGCGGCGACGGCAACCTGCCGCGCATCCCGGCGGCGCGCGCCGGCCTGCGCGGCAACTTCAAATGGCAGCAGTGGTCGGCCGGCGTCGAATACGCGCGCGTGTTCTCGCAGAAGGACATCGCCGCCTACGAGAACAGCACGCCGGGCTACAACCTGGTCAACGCCGTCGTGGCCTATCGCGGCAATTACGGCTCGACCGGCTACGAGGTCTACCTGCGCGGCACCAACCTGCTGAACCGGCTGGCGTACAACCATGCCTCGTTCATCTCCTCGGTGGCGCCGTTGCCGGGCCGCAGCGTGCTGCTGGGCGTGCGCATGACGTACTAGTCGCGGCAGGACGGCGGGGCGGCGGCCCTGTGCTATGTTCGCGTGGTGCCGCCATCGGGCGGCGCCACGCAGCGCAGGAGCCCGCCATGCTGAAGTTCGCCGCCAACCTGTCCATGATGTACACGGAACATGCGTTCCTGGACCGTTATGCGGCGGCCGCCGCCGATGGTTTTGACGGCGTGGAATGCATGTCGCCGTATGAAGCGCCTGCGGCCTTCGTGCGCGAGCGCCTGGACGCGGCGGGGCTGCGCCAGGTGCTGATCAACACCCCGGTCGGCGTCGCGGCGCGCGGCGACCGAGGCCTGGCCGCCTTGCCCGGCCGGCAAGACGAGTTCCGCGCCGGCCTGGAGCAGGCGCTGTCCTATGCCGACGCGCTGGCCTGCCCGCAGGTGCACGTGATGGCCGGGCTGGCGCCCGACGGCGCGCCACGCGCCGCGCTGCTGGATTGCTACCAAGAGAACCTGGCCTGGGCCGCGACGCAGGCGCGCGCCTGCGGGGTCACGCTGCTGATCGAGCCCATCAATACCCGCGACATTCCCGGCTACATCCTCAATCGCCAGGACGAGGCCCATGCCGTGGTCGAGGCGGTCAACGCGCCCAACCTCAAGGTGCAGATGGACCTGTACCACTGCCAGATCGTCGAGGGCGACGTCAGCGCCAAGCTGCGGCGTTATCTGCCCACCGGCCGCGTCGGGCATCTGCAGATCGCCGGCGTGCCGCTGCGGCACGAGCCCGACCAGGGTGAACTGAACTATTCCTGGATCTATGCGCTGCTGCGCGAGCTGGACTATCGCGGCTGGATCGGCTGCGAGTACCGGCCGGCCGGCGCCACGTCGGATGGCCTGGGCTGGCTGGCCGCCGCGCGCGCGTGAGCGCGCCGGACCGGGACCCCGGACATTCGAGCCCGTGCGTGATCGCGAGACGGTTGGCGCGCGCTTGCGCTGCCCGGCCGTGGCGTGCCAATATAATTAATATGTTAATTAAATACGGTCCAAGCAGGCCGTAAAAAGGGATAAGGAGACAGTCCCCATGTTCACAGGCATTTTCCGCCGCCTGCCGCGCGCGGCCTTGCTGGCCGCTGCCCTGGCGGCATCCGTGGCCGCCGTCCGGCCCGCGTCGGCGGCCGAATTTCCCGATCATCCGATCCGCTGGCTGGTGCCCTTCAGCGCCGGCGGCGGCAGCGACATCGCCACGCGCATCGTGGCCCGGCACGTGGCCGACGCGCTGGGCCAGCCGGTGGTGGTCGAGAACCGTCCCGGCGCGGCCACCATCGTCGCCGCCCAGGAAACCGCGCGCGCCGCGCCCGACGGCTACACGCTGATGACGGCCGGCATGAGCACGCTGGCCCTGAATCCCTGGCTCTACCGCAAGCTGCCCTACGACCCGCAGAAGAACCTGGCGCCGGTGTCCACGCTGGTGGACCTGCCCATCGTGCTGGTGGTGTCGCCGGACTCGAACCTGCATACGCTGGCCGACGTCATCGCCTACCTGAAGAGCGACAAGGCGCCCAGCTACGCTTCGCTGGGCGTGGGCAGCCCGCACCATCTGGCGATGGAGCTGTTCCTGGAAACGGTGAAGGGCAAGGCCACCGCCATACCCTACAAGGGCACGCCGCCTGCCTTGCAGGACGTGGCCTCGGGCGTGGTGCCCTTGATGATGGCCGACCTGGCCGCCGCGCGGCCGCTGATCCAGGGCGGCAAGCTGCGCCCCATCGCCGTGCCGGCGGCGCGGCGCTCGGACCAGTTACCCGACGTGCCGACCTTCGTGCAGGCCGGCGGTCCCGCCTTCGAGGCCGCCGCCTGGCAGGGCGTGGTGGCGCCAGCCGGCACGCCCGAGCCGGTGGTTCGGAAGCTGAGCCAGGCGATCGAACAGGCGCTGCGCGCGCCCGAGGTGGTCAAGCAGTTGAAGCTGCAAGGCATGGAACCGACCGGCAGCACGCCGGAAGCGTTCAGCGCCTATGCGCGGCAGGAGTACGAGCGCTGGGGCGCGGTGATCCGGAGCAAGGGCATCACCGCCGATTGATACGGGCCTGCCGTCCGCGCCTCAGTCCGGCGCGGGGGCCGGCGGCGCCCGGCGCCTGGCGGTGGCGGCGCAGCCCGCCGACGCGATCACGATGCCGCCGATGGCCAGCCACTGGCTGCCCGACAGCTGTTCGTTCAGCACCACCACGCCGGCCAGCGCGCCCATGGCTGGCTCCATGCTGAGCAGCACGCCGAAGGTCTTGTTCGGCAGGCGCTTGAGCGCCACCATCTCCAGCGAATACGGCAGCGCGCTGGACAGCACGCCCACCGCGATGCCGGCCAGGATCAGCGACGGATCCAGCAGCGCCGTGCCGGCATGGGCGGCGCCCACCGGCAGCGCCACCAGGGCCGCCGCCGTCAGGCCCAGCGAGGTCGCCTGGCCGCCGTGGATGTTTCCGGCGCGCTTGCCGAAGATGATGTACAGCGCCCACAGCACCGCCGCGCCCAGCGCATAGGCCAACCCGACGGGATCCAGGTCGTGCACCGATTGGCCGGTCGGGATCAGCAGCAGCAGGCCGGCCGCCGCGCAGGCGATCCACAGGAAATCGATGGCGCGGCGCGACGAGAACACCGCCAGCGCCAGCGGCCCGGTGAACTCGATGGCGATGGCGATGCCCAGCGGCAGCGTGCGCAGCGCCATGTAGAACATCAGGTTCAGGCAGGCCAGCGTGACGCCGTACAGCGCGATCTTCAGCGCGTTGGCGCGGCTCAGCGGAAAGCGCCACGGACGCCAGATGGCCAGCAGGATCAGCGCGCCGATCACGATGCGATAGGCCGTCGTGCCCTGCGCGCCCACCATCGGGAACAGCGATTTGGCGAACGAGGTGCCGATGCACAGGGACGCCATCGCCGCCATCAGCGACAGGACGGGAACCAGCGTGGAGGAGGTGTCGCCTCCGGTGTTCAGGGTAGCGGTGCTCATGATTGCGTGTAGCGGGTAGGGGCCGGGCGCGGGTGACGGGGAGTCGGGGGCTCAGGGCGCGGCCGTGGAGTAAAGCACATAAAGCGCCAGGCCCAGCATGATGGCGCCCAGCAGTCCCTGTTGCGCGCGCAGGAACCAGGCGTTGCGCCCCACCCAGCCGCGGATGCGCGAGGCGCCGTAGGCGAAGCAGCTGCCGTAGGGCAGGCTCAGGATCTTCATGGTGACGCCCAGCACCAGCATCTGCGTCCAGACCGGTCCCTGCTCGGGCGAGGTGAACTGCGGCAGGAAGGCGATCATGAACAGCAGCACCTTGGGATTGAGCAGGTTGGTCACGAAGCCCTGCCAGAACGCGTCGCGGGCATCGCCGGGCCGCGCCGTGAGCGAGACCTCGGCGTCGCGCGCGCAGCGCAGGATGGCCTTGATGCCCAGGTAAGCCAGGTACAGGCCGCCGGCCGCCTTCACGCCCAGGAACAGCCGGGGCGAGGCTTGCAGCACCGAGGCCAGGCCCAGCACCACTGCCGGTACTTGAACGAAACCGGCCGCCACATTGCCCAGCACGCTCAGAAAGGCCGGGCGGAAGCCCTGGGTCATGCCGCGGGACAGGGTCAGCGCCATGTCGGGCCCGGGCGTGAGCTTGAGCGCCGCGTCGGCGGCAAGGAACAGCAGGAACAACTGAAGCGAGGGCATGGGATTCTGGCGCGGCGGGCCCGCGGCGTGCGGGCGGCAAGAATCACAGTGTAAGCAAGGCGGCTGATTTTTTTCTGCGCTACACAGGGCAGAAATGGAGTTTTCCGTCGAAAGTCAGGGCAGCAGGCGCGACGTAGGCGGCTGGCACGATTAGAATCGTCGCACAGGCTCGCCGGCCTGCATCCGCGTCCGCATTCGCCCCGCCTCACACCGCCATGGAACTCGACGATTTTGACCGCCTCATCCTGCAAAGCATGCAGGAAGACAACCAGCGCACCAGCCAGGAAGTGGCCGAACGCGTGAACCTGTCGCCCGTGTCCTGCCTGCGCCGCATGAAGCGGCTGCGCGAGGCCGGCGTGGTCGCCGCCGACGTCTCGGTGGTCGATCCGGCCGCCGTGGGGCGCGGCATCATGATGGTGGTGCTGGTGTCGCTGGAGAGCGAGCGCGCCGACAAGCTTGGCAAGTTCAAGCGCGCCATGACCGAGGCGCAGGAAGTCATGCAGTGCATGTCGGTCACGGGCGAGGTGGACTTCGTGCTGACGCTGACCATGCGCGACATGCTGGAGTACGAGTCCTTCGCGCAGAAGCACTTCTGGGGCGATCCCAATGTGAAGCGCTTCTCGACGCTGGTGGTGATGAACCGCGTCAAGCACGGCCTGGCGGTGCCGATGGATATCTGAGGCGCCGCGCGCCCGGACAGGCGGCGCGCGATGGCGGACGTGGGTGTTTTCGACTGCACTTGCTTGAGCGATTCGCCGCGATAGGGGGCGGCCGCCCGGCGTTCCCGTCTCTGGCGGGCGCGCTTTATATTCAAAAAATATCAACATAATTAATATTGATTCATCAATTCGCGATTCCTAGAATCTTCCCATGGCTCACCGCCGCCTTGGGGCAGACATGGACAGCGAAAAAAACACGACGCCGCGACAGCTAACCGTCCGCATTTCACGCGGCACCGGTGACGGCGAATTCACGGTCTATTCGGTGCCGTGGCGCGACAACCAGACCGTGCTGGACGTGGTCACCGAAGTCCAGCGCACGCAGGAGCCGAGCCTTTCCTATCGCTACGCCTGTCGCGTGGGCGTGTGCGGTTCCTGTGCGATGACCGTCAATGGCAAGCCGCGCTGGACCTGTCGCACGCACGTGAGCCGGGTCGAGGAAGACGGCGTGATCGTCATCGAGCCGCTGCGCAACATGCCGCGCATCAAGGACCTGGTGGTCGACATGCGCGAGTTCTTCCAGAAATGGAAGCGCGCCGGCAATACCTTCATCGGCACGGCCACGCGCCACGATCCGCCGGCGATGGTGTCGCCGCAGAGCAAGAAGCGCAAGCAGGCCGACGCCGCCATCGAATGCATCAACTGCGGCGTGTGCTACGCGGCCTGCGACGTGGTGTCCTGGGACCCGGAGTATCTCGGTCCGGCGGCGCTGAACCGCGCCTGGACGCTGTTCAACGACGAACGCCATGCCGATCCCAAGGACGTGCTGCGCCAGGCGACCTCGGGCAGCGGCTGCAATTCCTGTCACACGCAGGGCAGCTGCATGAAGCACTGTCCGGTCGATCTCAGCCCAACCGGCAGCATCGCCGGCCTGAAGCGCAGCTCGCTGATCAACCTGCTCAAGGGGGGCTGACATGGAGGCCCGCCTGTTCGCGCTCCAGCGCCTGACGGCGATGGCCATGGCGCCTTTCGTTCTCGTGCACCTGGGACTCATCATCTACGCCGTGCGCAGCGGCCTGAGCGCCGGCGCCGTGCTGTCGCGCACGCAGGGCAGCTGGGCCTGGATCCTGTTCTACGGGCTGTTCGTGGCCTGCGTCGCCATCCACGTGCCCATTGGCCTGCGCAACATCCTGGTCGAATGGCTGCGGCTGGGCCGGCGCGCGGCCTCCTGTATCGGGCTGGCCTTCGGCGTGACGATCCTGTTCCTGGGCATGCGCGCGGTGGCCGCCGTGGGAGGGCTGCTGCAATGAAGTCCGCCCGCAATCATCAGGCGTACTGGGCCTTCCTGGGCCATCGCCTGTCCGGCCTGGCGCTGGCGCTGTTCCTGCCGGTGCATTTCTACGTGCTGGGCATGGCGCTGGACGAGGCCCGTTTCGACCGTTTCCTGAAGCTGTCCGACATGCCGGCGATGAAGGTCGGCGAATGGGGGCTGGTCCTGCTGCTGGCGCTGCACCTGTGCTTCGGCCTGCGCCTGCTGGCGCTGGAACTGCTGCCCTGGCGTTCGACGCGCAATGCCCGCAACGGCTGGATTGGCTGGGGCTTCGCCGTGTCGATGGCGGTCGGCCTGGTGTTCATCGCTGGAGTCATCTGAGATGCAGATCGAACAACACAAGACCGACATCCTGATACTGGGCACCGGCGGCGCCGGCCTGTTCGCGGCGCTGCACGCGAAGAAGGCGAACCCGGACCTGCGCGTGACCGTGACGGTGAAAGGGCTGCTGGGCAAGTGCGGCTGTACCCGCATGGTCCAGGGCGGCTACAACGTCGCGCTGTCCGCCGGCGATTCGGTGGAGCGGCATTTCATGGACACCATCGAGGGCGGCAAGTGGCTGCCACGGCAGGACCTGGCCTGGCGCCTGGTCGAGGGCGCGGTCGAGCGCGTGCGCGAGCTGGAGAACGAGATCGGCTGCTTCTTCGACCGCAATCCCGACGGCTCGCTGCATTCCAAGGCCTTCGCCGGCCAGAGCTTCGACCGCACCGTGCACAAGGCCGACCTGACCGGCATCGAAATCATCAACCGGCTGATGGAGCAGGTGCGTGCGGTGGATGTCGAAGAACTGGAGGAGCACCGCGCCATCGAGCTGATTCCCGCCGCCGATGGCTCGGGCATCGCCGGCGTGCTGTTCATCGACATGCGCACGGGCGGCTACCGGCTGATCCAGGCCAAGGCCGTGCTGCTGGCCACGGGCGCCGGGCCGACGATGTATCGCTATCACACGCCGTCCGGCGACAAGACCTGCGACGGCCTGGCCATGGCGCTGCGCTACGGCCTGTCGCTGCGCGACATGGAGATGGTGCAGTTCCATCCGACGGGCCTGCTGGGCGGCCCCGACACCCGCATGACGGGCACGGTGCTGGAGGAAGGACTGCGCGGCGCCGGCGGCTATCTGCTCAATGGCGACGGCGAGCGCTTCATGGCCCGCTACGACAAGCGCGGCGAGCGCGCCACGCGCGACGTGGTCAGCCGGGGCATCTACGCGGAAATGCGCGCCGGGCGCACCGGCCCCATGGGCGGCGTGTACATCCAGATGAGCCACCTGGGTCCGGAGAAAGTCGCCAAGACCTTCCCCGGCATGGTCAACCGCTGCAAGGACTGCGGCTTCGACCTGGCGGGCGGCAAGGTCGAGGTGGTGCCGACCGCGCACTATCTGATGGGCGGCGTGGAGTTCAACGTCGACGGCTCGACCGCGTCGCCGGGGCTGTACGCGGCGGGCGAGGACTGCGGCGGCGTGCATGGCGCCAACCGGCTCGGCGGCAATGGCGTGGCGAATTCCACCGTGTTCGGCGGCATCGCCGGCGATTCGATGGCCGCGCACGTGGCCGCGAACGGCCGCTGGCGCGATCCGGATCCGCGCGCCATCGCGCGCGGCATCGAGCGCGCGGAGTATCCCTTTTCGAAACCGGCCGGCCGCATCCATGAATTGCGCGACCAGCTGGCGCGGACCATGTGGGACGACGTCGGCGTGCTGCGCCAGCGCGCCGCGATGGAGCGCGGCCTGGAGGCCGTGGCGGCCCACCATGCCGCGCTGCGCGGCATCGGCGTGGCCGATGGCGACCGCCGCTACAACCTGACCTGGCACGACTGGCTCAACCTGGAAAGCCTGGTCGATATCTCCAAGGTCATCACCGTGTCGGCGCTGGCGCGCGAGAACAGCCGCGGCGCGCACTTCCGCGAGGACTTCCCGGAACCGGGCGATCTGCACGCCAGCCGCTACACGCGCGTCAGCGCGCCGGGCGGCGACCTGCGGCTGGACATGGTTCCGGTTTCCTTCGACATCGTTCAACCCGGCCAGTCGCTGATCGACGGCGAAGCCGGCACTCCCCAGGCATAAGGCGCGCACCATGCAGATACCGATAAACAAGATCGAGGAGGCCGCGCTGGAGATCATGCGCCGCGCGGCGATCGAGATCCCGGACGACTACAAACAGGGCATCCTGGAGCTGCGCAAGACCGAGACCGGCAAGCTGCCGCGCTTCGTGATCCACGCCATGGTCGAGAACTGGGAGGCGGCGGACCAGGATCGCCGTCCCATGTGCGCGGACACGGGCCTGCCGCGCTACTACGTGAAGGTCGGCAACAATGCCTCGGTCGAGTCGGGCTTCGTCGCCGTCGAGCGCGCGCTGCGCCACGCCACCGCCGAAGGCACGGTGTCGATCCCGCTGCGGCCCAATCGCGTCCATCCGCTCTGGCGCACCGATCACAACAACAACGTGGGCCTGAACGCGCCCGAGGTGGAGTGGTCCTTCGAGCCCGACGCCGACTGGATCGACATCACCACCGTGCACAAGGGCGGGCTGTTCGGCACCGACTACCGCATGCTGTTTCCGGGCGACGGCATCGACGGCATCAAGCGCTTCGTGCTGGACACGCTGATCGCCTTCGGCAAGCGCGGCCTGGCCTGTCAGCCAGCCATCGTCGGCATCGGCCTGGGCGGCTCCAAGGACACCTGCATGCAGCTGGGCAAGCAGGCCGCCTGCCTGCGCACCGTGGGCGACCGCAATCCGGATCCCAGGGTCGCCGAGCTGGAGCTGGAACTGATGAAGCTGGGCAATGCCATCGGCATGGGCGCGATGGGTTTCGTCGGCTCGGGCATGGTGGTCGATTGCCATATCGAATGCGGCTACACGCATACCGGCGGCATGCCGATCAGCCTGCATACGTTCTGCCTGTCGTCGCGCCGCGCCACCGCGCGCATCCACGCCGACGGCCGCATCGAATATCGAACCGATCCGCAATGGTTCACCCCCTATCTGCGCCGGGAGACGGTCGAATGGTAAGCAAGGACGATGACATCAAGGTCTTCCACCTGGACCTGCCGGCCCGGACCGAGGACATCGCCCGGCTGGAGCTGGGTTCGGCCGTGTACCTGAACGGCCTGGTCTACACGGCGCGCGAGGGCGTCTACAAGAAGGTGCTGGACGAAGGGCTGGCGCCGCCGGTGGACCTGCGCGCGCTCAGCAACGTGAACTTCCACTGCTCGCCAGCCGCCGCGCCGGACGGGCAGGGCGGCTACCGGGTCGGCGCCGTCACGGCCACGGCCTCGTTCCGCTTTTCCAAGTGGATTCCGCGCTGGCTGGAGGAAACCGGCTGCCGCATCCTGATCGGCAAGGGCGGCATGCCGGCGGACGACTACAAGCGGGTGCTGGCGCCCGGCGGCGCGATCTATCTGACGACGGTGGGTTATGGCACCGGCGCGCTGCTGGGGCGCGGCATCAAGCGCGTGCGCGAGGTGCACTGGCTGGACGAGCTGGGCATCGCGCAGGCGATGTGGCTGTTCGATGTCGAGAACTTCGGCCCCTTCATCGTGGAAAGCGATCTGGAAGGGAACTCCCTGTTCGCGCAGCACGCCGAGACGATCAACGCGGGCATCGAACGGCTCTACGCCGGGCTGAAGCCGCCCGCGCTGCATCGCTACGGCGAAACCGACGACCGCAAGGACGAAGTGATGTAGCGGCTGCCCGCTAGCGCCAGGCCGTCAACACATGGATAGGGAAGACACGCGAATGATCATCGATTTCCGCTTGAGGCCGCCCGTAGGCGGCTTCCTGAATACGCTGATGTACTCGGCCGGCGAGCGGCGCGACGGCTTCACGCGCACCGTGGGCTTCACGCCTTCGCCGGCCGCGCAGCAGCAGTCCATGGACCTGCTGCTTGGGGAAATGGAGGCCGCCGGCGTCGACGCCGGCGTGGTCGTGGGCCGATTGGCCGGCGTGCTGGGCAGCGTGCCGAACGAGGACGTGCGCCAGATCGTGGCCGCGCATCCGGGCCGCTTCATCGGCGCGGCCTCGATCGACCCGACCGACCGCCGGCAGGCCTGCCGGACCATCGACCAGGCGTTGGCGGACGGCTTCAAGCTGATCAATATCGAGCCGGGCTCCTACCCCGTGCCGATGCATGCCGACGACCGGCGGCTGTATCCGATCTATGGCCACTGCGAGGACGTGGGCGTGCCCGTCATCATGATGGTGGGCGGCACGGCCGGGCCCGACCTGAGCTATTCGGACCCGATCCGCACCGACCGGGTGCTGGCCGATTTTCCGAACCTGAACGTGGTGGTCGCGCATGGCGGCTGGCCCTGGGTCAACGAGATCCTGCACCTGGGCTTCCGGCGCCAGAACCTGTGGCTGTCGCCCGATATGTACTTCTCGCGCATGCCGGGCTGGGAGGAATACGTGAAGGCGGCCGACGGTTTCCTGTCGGACCGGATGCTCTACGCCAGCTCCTTCCCGTTCTGTCCGGTGCGGGAATACAAGTCGTGGTTCGAAAGCCTGCCGATCAAGCAAGAGAACCTGAGGAAGATAATGGGCGGCAACGCGTGCAGGCTGCTGGGCATCCCGGCGCGGAACCCATAGACTGTTGCCCACCCCGTGT
>NZ_JAGTJY010000138.1:0-16633 GCF_018195695.1 Achromobacter sp. Marseille-Q0513
CCATAGCGCCGGCGGCTCCAGCGGCGGCGCGGGCGCCGCGCTGGCCAGCGGCATGGTGCACATCGCGCACGGCAGCGACGGCGGCGGTTCGATCCGCATTCCCGCGTCGTGCTGCGGCGTGCTGGGCCTGAAGCCCTCGCGCGGCCTGATGCCGCTGGGCCCGCTCAAGGGCGAAGGCTGGGGCGGGCTGGCCACCGAGCACATGATGACCCTGTCGGCGCGCGACTGCGCCGCCGCCCTGGACATCAGCGCCGGCGCCGACGTCGGCGCGCCCTATGCCGCGCCGGCCTTGCCCGCGCTATCCTTCCGCGCGATCGTGGCGGACGTGGCGCGGGATCCGCGCGCCGTCGCGCCGCGCCGCATCGCCTGGCTCAACACGACCTACGAAGGCGACGCGATCGATCCGGAAGTCGCGGCCGCGGTGGCCGAGGCCGCCAGCCTGTTCGCCTCGCTCGGGCACGAACTCGAGACCGCCGCGCCGCCCGTGGGCTCGGAAGAGGTCCTGTCGCCGATGCTGCCGCTGATCGCCAGCGCCGCGGCCAATGCCATCGACGCCTTCGTCGCCGCACGCGGCCGGCGCCTGGCGGCCGACGAACTCCAGCCCACCACGCTGGGTGCGCGCGAGTACGCGCGCAACATCTCGGGCGCGCAGTATGTGTCCTGCGTCGACGCCTGCCACGAGATCACGCGCCGCGTCGGCCGTTTCCTCGACCGGCGCGACGGACAGGGCTACGACCTGTTTCTGTCGCCGACGCTGGCCGGCCTGCCCGCCGCCATCGGCCGTTACGCGATGGACAACGCCGATTACCTGGCCTACCGTCTGGGCAAGAAGGGCGTGATCGGCTATTCGCCCTTCGCGCCGCTGGCGAACCTGACCGGCATGCCCGCGATCTCCATTCCCTTCGGGCAGTCGCGCGATGGCTTGCCCATCGGCATCCAGCTGATGGGGCCGCTGGGCAGCGAGGCCTTGCTGCTGACGCTGGCGGCGCAGGTCGAGGCATTGAAACCGTGGCAGCGGGTGGCGCCGATGGCCCGCTAGCGGCAGGCCCGGCCCGGCGGGCCGGGACGGCGGGCGCGCCGCGCCCGTCTACAGCAACAGGGAGAGACCATGGCATCGTTTTCGACGCATACCGTGTTCAACCAGGTTCCGCCCCTGGAGGACTATTCCCTTTACGAGACGGATCCCGCGCTGCGCGCGGCGGTGGCGCGCGAAGGCGCGGCGGCCTGGCAAGGCGACCTGGCCGCCCATGGCGCCTGGCTCGGGCGGGCGCAGACGCTGGCGGCCGGAGACGAGGCCAACCGCCATCCGCCCAGGCTGATCAGCTATGACCGCAGCGGCCATCGCGTCGACCAGATCGAATTCCATCCGTCCTGGCGACTGCTGATGGGCGGCGTGGTGGCGCGCGGCCTGCACAGCCGGGCCTGGGCGCAGCCGGCGCCGGGCGCCCAGGCCGCGCGCGCCGCCGCCTACCTGATGCAGGGCCAGGTCGAGGCAGGCACCCTGTGTCCTACCACCATGACCTCCGCCGCCGTGCCGCTTCTGCAACGCGAACCCGCCGGCGTGGTGGACTTCGGCGGCGACTGGCTGCCCGCGCTGTATTCGCGCGAGTTCGACGGCGCCGATGCGCCGCTGGCCGCCAAGCGCGGCGCGCTGATCGGCATGGGCCTGACCGAAAAGCAGGGCGGCTCAGACCTGCGCGCCATCAGCACGCGGGCCACGCCGCTGGGCGCGCCGGGGCGCGGCTGCGCCTATCAGCTGGTGGGCCACAAATGGTTCTATTCGGTGCCGCAGGCCGATGCGCATCTGGTGTTGGCCCAGGCCGACGAGGGGCCCAGCTGCTTCTTCGTGCCGCGCTGGATACCGGGCGGGCCGCGCAACGCCGTACGCGTGCGCCGCCTGAAGGACAAGCTGGGCAACCGCAGCAATGCCAGCGCCGAGGTCGAGTTCGAGGACGCCTGGGGCGTGATGGTGGGCGAGCCGGGCCGCGGCCTGGCCGTGCTGCTGGAAATGGCCGCGACCACGCGGCTCGATTGCGTGCTGGGCAGCGCGGCGCTGTTGCGCCAGGCGCTGGTGCAGGCCGCGCATCACGCGCGTCATCGCCAGGCCTTCGGCAAGCCGCTGGCCGAGCAGCCGCTGATGCGCAACGTGCTGGCCGACCTGGCGCTGGAAAGCGAGGCGTCCATGGCGCTGGCGCTGCGGCTGGCGCGCGCCGTCGACGAGCGCGCCGACCCCGGCGCGCGGGCGCTGGCGCGCGTGGGCACGCCGGCGGCCAAGCTGTGGGTCTGCAAGCGCGCCGTGGCGGCGGTGGCCGAGTGCCTGGAGGCCTGGGGCGGCAACGGCTACGTCGAAGACGGTCCCATGCCCAGGCTGTACCGCGAGACGCCGGTGAATTCGGTCTGGGAAGGCTCGGGCAACGTCATGGCGCTGGACGTGCTGCGCGCGCTGCAGCGCGAGCCCGAGGGCATGCCCGCGCTGGCGCGCGAGCTGGACGCGGCCGCCGGCCAGTACCGCGACTACGACGCGGCGCTGGCGCAGTGGCGCGCCAGCCTGGCCGACCCGGCACAGGCCGAGGTCCAGGCCCGCCGCATCGCCGCCGGGCTGGCCCGGCTATGGCAGGCTTCGCTGCTGATCCAGCACGCGCCGGCCGCCGTCGCTGACGCCTTCGTGGGCAGCCGGCTGGCGGCGGGTGGCGGCATTTTCGGCGAATTGCCCGCCGGCGCCGATACGCGGGCCATCCTGGCGCGCGCCTGGCCGGACGCCGCCGCATGCTAAATTTCCCTACTTCTTCGTACCGCCTTACCCATTTGGAACGCCATGCTTTCCCAGCAAGAACTCAAGCAGCAGGCCGCCGACGCGGCCCTGGAATTCGTTGAACAGGTCGCCGGCCCGGACGCCATCATCGGCGTGGGCACCGGTTCCACCGCCGACCTCTTCATCGACGGGCTGGCCCGTTTCAAGGGCCGCATCGCCGGCACCGTGGCCAGCTCCGAGCGCAGCGCCGCCCGCCTGGCGGGGCATGGCCTGAAGGTGCTGGACCTGAACGACGTGCGCTCCATGCCGATCTACGTGGACGGCGCCGACGAGATCAACGCCGGCCTGCACATGATCAAGGGCGGCGGCGGCGCGCTGACGCGCGAGAAGATCGTCGCCTCGGTGGCCGAGCGCTTCATCTGCATCGCCGACGAATCCAAGCTGGTCCAGACGCTGGGCAAGTTCCCGCTGCCGCTCGAAGTGATTCCGATGGCGCGCGAGTCCGTGGCCCGCGCCATGGCTGCGCTGGGCGGCCAGCCGCGCCTGCGCGAAGGCTTCGTGACCGACAACGGCAACGTCATCCTGGACGTGTCCGGCCTGTCGATCACCGACGCGCCGGCGCTGGAAGCCCGCGTCAACAACCTGCCCGGCGTGGTCACTTGTGGCTTGTTCGCGCTGCCTGGCGCCGACGTGGCGCTGCTGGCGACGCAGAACGGCATCCGGCGGCTGGATCGCGCCTGATGATGTGAATATCCCGCCTGCCTCTCACCCGGGCCGCGAGCAGGGAGGGGCGGGGCGGCTTGGCTGCTTCTTTCTTGCGGCCATGGTGGCGGGTGTTCATAATCCTGTCACACATGGGTCATAACCTTGCGGGCTGTGCAGGCCCATCACGAAAACTTCTACTTTCCGGGGCAATGCAATGAAACCAACCACGCAGGGAGCCCGGATGACCGAGCACACAAACAAGCAGTTCGACGCTGATCTGGAAAACGTCCGCTCGCAGTTCCTGCAGATGGGCGGCGTGGTGGAAGCCATGATCCAGGAAGCCATCGACGCGCTTTCCAGCGGCGACATGGCGCTGGTGGACAAGGTCCGCGAGCGGGAAAAGGAAGTCAACCGCCACGAAGTCGAGATCGACGAGAGCATCAGCCGCATCCTGGCCCGGCATCAGCCTACGGCCATCGACCTGCGCATGCTGATGGCGGTGTCGAAGATGCTGACCGACATGGAGCGCTCCGGCGACGAGGCCGAGAAGGTCGCCACCGTCGCGCGCCGCATCCATGAGGGCGAGCTGCGTCACTTTCCCGTCATCGAGCTGCGCCACATGGCCGCCAATGTGCGCACCATGCTGCACCAGGCGCTGGACGCCTTCGCCCGCCTGGATCCGATCCAGGCCGCCGCGGTGGTGCGCAGCGACAAGGAAGTCGACAAGGAATGGAAGGGCGCGCTGCGCCACCTGATCACCTACATGATCGAGGATCCGCGCACCATCTCGCGCTCCATCGACATGATCTTCATCGCGCGCGCGCTCGAGCGCATCGGCGATCATGCCAAGAACATGTCCGAACGCGTGATCTACATGGTCAAGGGCGCGGACGTGCGCCACACGGGCGTGAAGAACACCGAGCGCCTGGCGCGCGGCGAGGAAGACGAGGGCAACGACGCCGATTAAGGCGCGAGGGGCCGGCCTCGGCCCTGACTCCTGATCGTCCGGCGCAAGCCAAGAAAAACCCCTGGAGCGTGGGCCCCAGGGGTTTTTCATTTCCGGCTCGGCACACGTCGTCGAAGGGGAGGCAGCGTCGTGCGCCAGTCGGCACGCGGACCCCTGTCGCAGGCGGGTTTATTAAGACTTCTTAGATATTTGTATTAATGATTCAGCGTAAGTCTGATCATTAATTCATTGCCTTTTTTATTGATTTTTGCAGTTGTATTTTCGAACTTTTCAATTAAGAAATTTCTCGAAGAAATTCGATTTAAGTCTCCCCATCATAGCGACTGCCTGAATCGGGATGCTACCCAGCTACCCGGTCAGGTTGCTCCTTGCCTCGTGGCAAGGGACAACTTCAACCTTTGGCTGGTTCACTATGAAACTCAATAAAATCATTCTCGCGATCGGGTTGGGCGTGGCAGCGGTTGGCGTCGCCAATGCCGCCAGCGTGTCCAAGAAAATCACCCTGACGGCTCAGATCAACGACGCCATCTTCGTTTCCAAGGCGGACGGCTCGACCTGGTACGGCACCGAAGAACTCGAGGCCGCCGACTATCGTCAGCAATCCTTCTCCAAGACGCTGCCTGTCCGCGTCTGGACCAAGAACTCGGACTTCAAGGTCTCGCTGCAGCAGCCTCTGAAGATGACCAACGGCGTCTACGAAATGAAGAACGCCAAGGTTTCGCTCACCTCCGGCGCTGGCACCGGCGAGGTGAAGTTCGGCTCGGCGCTGACCGTCAAGCAGGTGACGACGACCGCCGACGGCTTCGACGAAGTCCACAACGTGATCGTCAATGTCGACGCGCCGACCAAGACCACCGGCGGTCCCGAGACCAACGGCAGCTATAGCGGCGATCTGGTCATGGTGTTCGAACCCGTTGCCGCGACCGGCACCGGTGGCTCCGGCGGCACCGGCGGCACTGGCGGCACCGGAAACCCGTAAGTACCGCCACCTCGGGCGCAGCTATGCGCCTGTTTCCCGGACCCCGATTTCGCATCGGGGTCCGCGCTTTCCCCTCCCTCTTTCTCCCTTGGACTCTTCTGGATATTCCAGGCGATATCAGCATGTCTGTACGACAGACTTCCTTTTGGTTGTGCATAGCGTGGGCGTGTCTTTCGGCGGTGGCGCCCATGCGCGCGCACGCGCAGGCGGTCGTCAGCTACGGAGTGCCGGAAGGCTTCAGCGAGATCGAGCTGGACGATGCCGCCAGCTATGTGGCGACGTACGAGGGCAAGACACTGCCTGGCCTGATCAGCTATTCGCAGAAGCGGGCCGCGCTCGGATTCGATGCGGAACTGTACGCGGCCAATGGCATCTCGCTGGAAGAGATCAGCGCCATCCGTGGTGTCGTGTCCAGGATCGACTACAAGCAGTGCGTCAATGGTTGCGATATGCAGGTCGCCGGCCACTACGTCACTGTCGACAAGGTGCGCCGCACGCTGGATATCCGCAGCACGCGGTCGGATTATCTGGCGCCGTCCACGTCCGTGGGGTTGGTCAGCAATCATGCCATCGACCTGCGTGGCGCATCTGATGGCTACCGCAGCGCGAACATCTATGGCAACACCTGGCTGGGCTTGCCCGGGCGCAGCTTTGGCTACGCAAGCTGGTATGGCGGCCGCAGCCGCACGCAGGGCCGCAGCACCAGCAGCCAGGGCCTGTCGTCCTACTACCTGCAAAAGAACTTCGCCGGCACCTATGTCCGCGCGGGCAAGCAGAACAGCATCGACTATGCATCCGGCTCGGTCAGTACCGTGCTGACGCCCAGCTTCGACCGTTTTGTCACC
Organism: Achromobacter sp. Marseille-Q0513; assembly: GCF_018195695.1. Classification (NCBI taxonomy): domain Bacteria; kingdom Pseudomonadati; phylum Pseudomonadota; class Betaproteobacteria; order Burkholderiales; family Alcaligenaceae; genus Achromobacter; species Achromobacter sp. Marseille-Q0513. The sequence continues at coordinate 6,249 of NZ_JAGTJY010000138.1, forward strand.
ATTGGCAGCCAGGACAACCTGCGCAGCCAGCGCAACGCCGGCTCGCTGGTGCTCTATGCCACGGCCGAGGGCAACTATGAGTTCTACCGCAATGGACGCCTGGTCTGGAAGCGGCCGGCCACGCTGGGCCGCAACGAGGTCAGCTACCTGGACCTGCCCGGCGGCTACTACCCGCTGGAAGTGCGCCTGGTCGATCGCAATGGCAATGTGCTCAATAGCGAAGTCCGCGACATCAACAACCTGAATTTCTCCAGCGGACAGAATTCATGGCACGTCACCGTGGGCCAGGAAATGAATACCGGTGAGAACCTGGTGCAGGCCTCGGTCAGCCGGAACCTGAGTCAGTTCTACCTGAACGGATCCGTGGTCCGCGGCGAACGCTCGCAGTGGGCCTCGGAGCTGAACCTGACCCGGCCTTCCAGCATCGGTCAGACCGAGATCACGCCGACCGTGGGCGTGCTCAGCGGTGAGCGTGGCAAGGGCGGCTACGTCAACCTGCAACTGAGCGATCCGACCCTGGGCAGTCTCTGGGTCAGCCGCTACCTGAACAACGACGTGTCGCGCTTCTATTGGGGCTCGCCCAGCACCAGCCTGTCGTACAGCCACCTCGTGCGCGGCGTGTCGCTGGGCTACAACTATTACAAGCAACCCTTCGGCGAAACCCACCAGGCCGAGATGCGTTGGAACTATCGTCCCAACGGACTGTGGTCCACCTTCGCGCTGGGGGTGCAGAAGGGCGGCTACATGAGCCGCGATGGCGGCTACGCCATCTACTTCAACATGAGCTGGACGCTGGACAAGTCGCAGGCCAGCTTCCGCGCTGCGCAATATGGCGGGCAGACGCAACTGAGTGGCGACTATCGCCGCGACTTCCAGGACAGCTACGGCACCACGTCGCTTGGCACGACCGTGAACCGCCAGAACCGCGAGACCAGCCTGACCGCCTATGGCAGCCGGTCGGGCACGCGCGGCGAGACGTCCCTGAACGTTGGCCACAACGGCCGCAGCAGCAGCGCGGACTTCAACTATCGCGGCATGGTCGCGGCCAGCGCCGACGGCCTCGCGCTGGGACGCTACAGCAGCGGCGGCAGTGCCATGCTGCTGAGCACGCCGGACGTGTCCGGCACGGACTACGGCTTCAACGTCGAGGGCCATCCAGTGGCCGGTGGCGGTACCTATGCCGTGCCGCTCGGGCTGTATGACGACGTGTCTTTCGCGCGGGTGGTCAGCGGCAACGACGGCCTGGACATGAACATCGAAGTGCCGGCCAACATCGTCCGCGCGCACCCGGGCCAGGTCTATCCAGCACAGGCCAAGGTCGACATCAACATGGTCTACAGCGGCCTGCTGAGCGGGCCGGACGGCGAGCCGGTGGGCGGCCGGATCCTCGAAACCGGCGACACGGCCCATCCCAACGGCCTGTTCTCGATATCGGCCAAGACCATGTTGCCCAGGATCACCGTGCAGCAGGGCGGCAGGAGCTATGTCTGCGACCTGTCCGATGGTGGCAGCAATGGCCGCTACCGCTGCGAATGACTGAACAAGGACTATCCAAGATGACGCTACGATCGATTTTCTTTCTTGCCCTGGCCGCCCTGGCGGCGCTGCCGGCCGCGCGCGAGGCGCGCGCCGAGGGTGAACTGATGGTGATGCCGGCCAGCCTGCAGGTCGTTCCCGGCCACGACTATTCGGTGACGGTCAAGAACGTGGGCGATGGCCCGCTGTACCTGAACATCGCACTGCAGCAAGTGATGAATCCCGGCATGGAACCCGAGCGCAAGGTGCCCTTGAGCGAGATCGAGCGCCCCGGCCTGTTGGCGCATCCGGATCGCCTGTCGCTGGGGCCGGGCCAGTCGCGCAAGATCGCGCTCAAGTCGCTGGCCGAGCCGGCGGCCGAGGCGCTTTACCGCCTATATGTGATTCCAGCCAAGGTCATGCAGGTGAACGACGCGCCGCAGGACAAGATCACCGCGCCGATGTCGGTGGCCATCGGCTATGGGGTGCTGGTGCGCCACATGCCTCCGGTTGCCAGGCAGACCACGGGGTGGACTCACCGCTGCGAGGGCCGCGAAATGGTGCTGGAGAACACCGGCAACGTGCGCGTGGTGCTGCCGGATGCGCAGGCGGGAAAATCCGCCACCGCCCGCAGCCTGGCCTTGTTCCCTGGCGTGCCGCAGCGCATCGCGGACGGCAGCCTGCGCTGGACGAGCCAGGGGGAGTCGCGTTCGCTCGAATGCGGCCAGTAGCGTGACAAGAGAGGCATCGCGATGAAACGTTTCAGGGGCATGTGCGCGAGTTTGGCCCGGCGGCTTCCAGAGGCGGCATTGGCCTTGGCGTGCTTGCTGGATGCCGGTACGGCGGCTCGGGCCTGGCCGGCGGTCTGGCCCACGGATTCATCCGATGTGATCGAAGCCGGTTCGTATTCGAATTGCCGCTACGCCGAAGACGCCACGAGGGCCACCATATCGGTCGACGTCAAGTTCAGAGGAGCCGCTGGCAATGTAGCCGGTAAGACCTTCATGGCCAGGGGCATGCTGTTCTATTCATACGACGCGCAGGGCAAGTTGAAGGTCATTGCCGACAATGTGAATGGAACGCTAAACGGCATACACGGCAATGCCGCCACTTCGGGCGGCAATTACCGTCTGTTCTACGCCACCATTTCAAGGGAACCTTGGACCAATGCCAACGAGGTCGCCGTAAAAGTGGTGATCTCGGCGCCGCTCGCCCTGTTAGCCGATTGGCCGGCCGTTGCCTTCTATCCCGTAAACGTGACCACCGACCAGACGGTCGTGCTGCCGAGATTCGGTGCGGTGTATATCGGCAAGGGCACCACGGGATGCCAGATCATTACCGACCATACCAAGCCGCCGCCGCCGGCGGAGGTCACCGAGATCAAGGTCAGTGCGCCCGATTGGGACCTGGGCGAGCTGGAGCGCGGCAAGGAAACCACCCGGACGTTCGCCAATCCCAATGAACAGCTCTGTTTCAACTACGCGACGAAATACATCGGCTTCGAGAAGTACCTGATCAGCGCGAGCAACCGCAACGGTGAAGATCTGGGCAAGTATCTGTTGGTCAATGCCGACGACGCCTCGCAGACCATCCCCTACAGCCTTGGTTTGACTGGCCCGAGGGAAACCGTGTCTCTGCCCAGCGCAGCCCCGGTCCAGTTCACGCTGAGCAAGGACGGCAGGACCTGCTTGAACGCCACATTCAAGGCCTGGGCCAGCGACCAGGTCAAGGGCGGAGATTTCAGCGATGTGCTTACATTCACCATCACCACCCAGTCCTAGGAGCAGCCTGCGGGCGCGCTCGATCGGCCGCGCGGCGATGCGTGGCGCATTGCTGTGCTGCGCGCTGTTGCCGGCGATGGCCATGGCGGCGGGCGTGCTCAAGCTGTCCCATGCCGAGATCTGGCTGCGCGGCGATGGCCGGACCAGCCGGCTGTATGCCGAGAATATCGGCGACACCACGTTGTACCTGGAGGTGGAACAGCGCCTGCTGCGCAATCCCGGCCAGCAGCCCGAAGAATTGACGCCGATCGCCGAGGTGCGCCATCCCACGCTGCTGGTGGCGCCCGTGCGCCTGGCGCTGGCGCCGGGGCAGCGCGCACCGGTCACGATGAAGGAGCTGGCGCGTCCGGATAGTCCGCAGGTCTGGCGCGTGACATTCCGGCCCCGGGAAAAGCTGCTGGCGGCGCAGGACCCTGCGCAGGAGGTGGCGGCGCCGCTGGTGGTGAGCATCGGCTATGGCGTGCTGATTTACCAGGTGCCGGCGCGCTAGCCGTTCTTGTCACTATCGTGGATGGGAGCATATCAATGAAGCGAGGGCTTTTCCCAGGATTCGCGTCTTGCGCCGCCATGCGGCGCGGCTTGTGGGTGACCTTGTTGGCGGCGCTGTGGCCATGCGCGGGCCGCGAGGCCCAGGCGCAACGCATCTACTATGCCGACATCATCGAGGGCGACTATAGCCAATGCCGCATTCAGCAGTCTGGCAACGTCATCCATATCACCTTTTCGGTCAGGTTCAGGTCCGCGAATGGCTATACCGCTGGCGAGCGCTTCTATTCCAGGGGCCTGGCACTGTTTGGATACGACGAAACGGGCAAGCAGGTAGGTTTGAGCGGGTTTTTCCGGGCAACGATAAATGGCAACAATGCTGGCTATACGACATACGCCAGCAATTACCTCGTTGAGCATGCGATCCGAACCTACCCGAAGCCCGAATGGATGGATGCGGGGGCCTACACCGCGAACGTCGCCATCGAAACGACCACTGATTCGTTTCGCCAGTGGCCGGCCATAGGGATGCAGGTGGTGAACGTGACGGGGAGCTTCAATCACGTATTTCCGAAGATTGGCGCGGCCTACGTCGGCCTCGGTACCCGGGGGTGCCAGCTCATTGATCCCACCAAGCCGCCGCCGTCGCCAGTCACGACTGAAATCACGGTCACGGCGCCCGACTGGGACTTGGGGGAGTTGGAGCGGGGCAAGGAAACGACGCGGACCTTCGCGACCGACGCGCAGCGGCTCTGCTTTCGCTACGACCCGAAGTACATCGAATACGACAAGTACCTGATCAGCGCGAGCAATCGCAATGGCGTGGCCGAGAACAAGTTCCTGCTGGCCAACACGGTGGATGGCGGCGGGACGATTCCCTATGTCCTGAGCCTGGCGGGAGGTGGCGCGCCGGTGCCGCTACCCAGCATCGACGGCGTTCTGTTCACGCTGGGCAAGAGCGGCAGGACCTGCCTGACGCCCACGTTCAAGGCATGGGCCGGCGCGGACATCAAGGGAGGCGATTTCAGCGATGTACTTACGTTCACCATCACAACCACGCCCTAGGCGCGGCCTGACGGCGCGCGCTCAAGCTGTCCCGCGCCGAGATATGGTCGCGCGGCGATGGCCGGACCAGCCGACTGTGCGCCGCCAATGCCGGCGACGCCACGCTGTACCTGGACGTGGAACAGCGCCTGCTGCGCAATACCGGCCAGCAGCCTGAAGAATTGACGCCGATGGGCGAGGAGCGCAATTGAGAGCATTCATGAAGCGAAGGATTTCCCCGGGATTCGTGCCTGGCGCCGCCGCGAGGCTGGGCTTGCTGGCGGCGCTGTGGATGTGCGCGGGCCGGTCGGCTTGGCCCCAGACGATCTACTCAGCCGACGTCATCGACGGCGGCTACCGCGACTGCAGCATGAGCCGGAACGGCACTCATGCTGTCGTCAACTTCACCGTTGACTTCAAGGCCGCGGCTGGGAATATGGCTGGCAAGCGTTTCTTGTCCCGGGGGATATCAGTTTTTGGATACGATGAAACGGGTAAACCGGCGGCCCCGGTGCAAATGTTTGTGGCGATCAATGGCACCGACAGCTCCATCAAACGCCTAGTTGGCGACTTCCTGATCGCGCATGCGGTTCCGGCCTATCCGCGAGCCAACTGGATGAATTCACAGGCATTCACCGCCAACGTTCGTCTCGAAGTGTTCGCGGACACGTTGAACAACTGGCCGGCCCTAGGGGTGCGAGCGGCGAATGTGGAAGAGGGGGTGTGGTCGCCCGTGCTCGCAAGCGCTGGCGCGCTATACATCGGCCCCGGTACGCAGGGCTGCCAGATCATCGATCCCGCCAAGCCGCCGCCGTCGCCGGTCACTACCGAGATCAAGGTCACGGCGCCCGATTGGGACCTGGGGGAGTTGGAGCGCGGCAAGGAAACGACGCGGACCTTTGCGGCCGACGCGCAACGACTCTGCTTTCGCTACGACGCCAAATACATTGAATACGACAAGTACCTGATCAGCGTGAGCAACCACAATGGCGTGGCCGAGAACAAGTTCCTGCTGGCCAATACGGAAGACGGCAGCGAGACGGTTCCCTATGCGCTGAGCCTGGCGGGAGGCGGCGCGCCGATGGCGCTGCCCAGTATCAATGGACTGCCGTTGACACTGGGCAAGAGCGGGCGGACGTGCCTGACGCCCACGTTCAAGGTATGGGCCGGCGCCAACATCAAGGGAGGCGATTTCGACGATGTGCTCACGTTCACCATCACCACCCAGCCCTAGGCATGGCAGTCATTCTTCGATAGGGGATCATCCATGAAGCGCAGTATTTTTCCGCGACTCGCGCATTCTCCAGAAGCGGGGCGTCCACGGACCTGGCGCGTTCTGGCGGCGCGGATCGCCGTGCTGGCCTGCCTGTGGGCGCTGCCCATCACGACGCCCGCGCCGGCATTGGCGGCCATCACCGTGACGGGCAAGACTTCCAGCACCATCAAGGCCTACGTCAAGCCCTTGGAGTTCATTGCGGTGACCAACGAGCTTGGCGGCTGGCAGGACAATCTGGAAATGCAGCAGCTGGGCGCCTGGAACACACCCTACGAAGTGGCCTTGCGCCTGCGCGTGACGTCCCTGCCGAACAAGTTCCAGGTGCGCCTGGATGCGCCGCTGGTGCTGCAGAACGCCAAGAACCAGGTGTTCCGCCAGCCCGTGGTGACGCTGGCGCCGGAGGGCGGCGCACCCAAGCCCCTGCTGGTGGGACAGAGCGCTGAATTTGAGAATCCGGCGCCATCCGTCGAGGGGACGAATTCCGTCGGCATGTACGCGCTCAAGGTTGCCGCCTTGCCCCCCGAGGGCGATTTTCGTGACGTCGCGGGCACGTACCAGGGCGTTTTGTCGATGACGTTCGAGCCGGTCGCCATCAAACCCTGAACGCCGTCCGGTCGGCGGTCGCTTGCCGGCGTCACGCAGGTTGATGTGCACGATATGCGAACTTCCATGAAAAATACCCTCATGCCGCGCGCACTGCGTGCGCTTGTTGCGCCCTCTGGTTGGGCTTTTCATCTTTGGGCGGTCCAGCGATGAAAAAAGTCCTCTTGTCGCTGGCCGCCATCCTGGCCTTGCTGTGCAGCGCGCCCGCGTCGGCGCTGATCGATGTCTATCCCAAGGAAATCGAGGTGCGCGACGAGGCCGTGCTGGTCACGGTATCCAACCAGGGAGACCGCCCGGAATACGTGTCGGTCGCGCTGTCGCGGCTGCTCAATCCGGGCGCGCCGCTGCGCGACGAAAAGCTCGAGCCCATCGGCCAGACGACGGTGCCGACCCTGTATGCGACGCCGTTCCAGCTGACCCTGTCACCGGGCCAGAGCAAGCGCATCGCGCTCAAGCCGCTGGACAGCGTGCCGGTGGAGCAGGTGTATCGACTAGTGGTCAAGCCCGAGGTTGGAAAGATGGAAACCGGCCGCCAGCAGGGGGCCGGCATGGTGGTGGTCAACATTGCCTATAGCGCGCTGGTGCGCCAGGTGCCGGACAATCGGGAATCCGCCATCAAGGTCGAATGCGTGGCCGAGGGCGCGCGCGTTGTGGCCACGGGCTCGGTGCGTCATAGGGTCGAGGGTGCACGGGTGGATGGTCGCGAGATCCAACCGTTCAATGTCTACCCAGGCACACCGCGCCTGCTGCGCGGCGCGCGCGTCACGCTGCCCGGCCAATCGGCCTGCGGCCCGGTCTGATTCAATCCCGCCCGGTCCACGGCGCCAGCGTCCAGCCGCGCCGCAGCCTCGGATCCGGCACGCCGGGCTTGCCGGACGCGATGCGGCCCGCCAGCCGGCGGCCGAACGACGGCATGTCCGGCACGGTGATCTCCAGGTCGTACCAGCCTTCGCAGCCGGCGTACTTGAGCTCGATTGCGCCGCCGGCCTCCACGTGCGCCACCGCGCGCCAGCCGTCGCCAATGCGCGATTCCACTTTCATGGGCTGGTGCGCCTCGCCATGGTTGATCAGCCGCAGGCGCAGGCCGGCGCTGACCGGCACCAGCTGCGCTTCGAGCAGGCCGCCGTCCCGGGCGCCGCCGCGGAACTCGCGGTGGAATCCGTCCGGGCCCAGCAGCCACAGTCCGTAGTCGCCGCGAGCCGACAGGCGCCAGCCGTCGTCCAGCCGTGCCCCCGCGCCCAGCGTGTAGCGCCGGGGTGGCGCGGCCAGGTCGAGGCGATCGTACACATGCAGCACGGCGCCCGCGCTGCCCGGATTGCGGAAGGTCAGGCGGTAGCTTTCACCATCGGCCGTCATGCGGCCCACGGTTTCCAGCGCATAGGGCAGGGCGCAGCTGCGGCGCGTCTGGATCGCGTGGCCGCCGGGCGGCTCGTCCGAGTGGTCGCGTTCGCCGCTGAAGTCCAGCGCCGAGGTCAGGTCACCGGCGACGGCGCGGCGCCAGGCGCTGATGTTGGGTTCCATGACGCCATGGCGGGCTTCCAGGAAACGGATCACCGAGGTGTGGTCGAACACCTGCGCGTTGACCCAGCCGCCCCGGCTCCAGGGCGACACCACCAGCATGGGCACGCGCGGCCCCATGCCGAAGGCGCGGCCGTGCAGGGCGGCGGGGTCGTCGGGTGTGCCGGCGCTGGGGCCGGTGCGCGCGTCGTGGTATTCGCCGTCCAGCTCCACGGTGGACAGGCCGCCCGATTGCGCGCCGTCGTTGCGCGCGGGCGGCGCCGGCGGCGGCACGTGGTCGTAGAAGCAGTCGTTCTCGTCGTAGGTGACGAAGAAGACGCAGCGGCTCCAGACCGCCGGGTTGCGCGTGAGGATGTCCAGCACCCGTTCCGTGTAGGCTCCGCCGGCGCGCGGCGACGAGACTTCCGGATGCTCGGAGTCGGCGGCGGGCGCGATGATCCACGAAACCTGGGGCAGGCTGCCGGCGGCGACATCGCGTTCCAGGTCTTGCAGCGTGCGGGTCGACAGGCCGCGCTCGCGCAGCGGCGCGTCGCCGCCGGCGGCATGCGCCGCGCGGTACTGGCGAAAGCCGGCCAGCGGGTTGTCGTTGAAGTTGTCGGCCATGTCCTGGTAGATGCGCCAGTCCACGCCGGCCTGCTGCAGCCGTTCGGGATAGGTGGTCCAGGCATAGCCCTCGGCGGCGGGGCCGAGACGGTCATGGGTGTTGACCAGCGCCGGGCCGCCGGCCTCGCCGCGCGGATCGTTGGCGCCGGTCCACAGGAACAGCCGGTTGGGATTGGTGCCGGCCTGCATCGAGCAGTGATAGGCCTCGCACAGCGTGAAGGCGTCGGCCAGCGCGGTCTGGAACGGCAGTTCGGCGGGGCCGTAGGCACCCATGCCGAGACGGCCCTTGGCGGGCAGCCACTGGTCCATGCGGCCGTCGTTCCAGGCGCGCTGGGCGTCGTCCCAGGTGTGCGGCGTGATGTAGCCCACCGGCGTGTCGCTGCGATGCTCGGGCTGCAAGGCATAGGGACCGGTGCGGATGCCGTCGCCGGACTGCGTCAGCACGTCGCCGCCGGGCGTGGGCGCGGGATGCGGATCGGCGAAGCCGCGCACGCCGGGCAGCGTGCCGAAGTAGTGATCGAAGGAGCGGTTCTCCTGCATCAGGATGACGACGTGGTCCACGTCCCGGATCGTGCCGCTGCGGCGATCGGGTTCGATCGCCAGCGCGCGCTTGATGGCATCCGGGAGGTCCTGGAAATGGGGAGAACGCGGTTCAGCTTTCATGACGGCATTAATACGGCCTGCGACAGGCGAATCTTAAGGCCATCGGCGCATCGCGCCACGATGCGGCGCACGCGTCGCGACTGATGCAGGTCAGATGCTTGCAAGTCGTTACCCTTTTCCGGGACGGCGGCGCGCGATTTCTATAGGATGAGGCCCCGCGTACCCACTACCGAGGCCCCGGACGGGGCCGTCCGCCCGCGATGCGAATCAAAGTGCTTGCCTGGTCTGTCGTGACGCTCGCCGCCGTGGCGCTGGCGATCTGGGCCGCCGCCTATGCGTGGCTGTTTTCCCAGGAGGACTACGCGCCCAGGCCCGGCACGCTGGCCTACTACGTGGGCATGTCCTCGCTGGTGCGCAATGCGCCCGTGGCGAACGCTACCGGCGCGCCGGACTACTTCGGCTCGGTCGGCGACGGCAACAAGGCGCCGCATTCCGAGGTGTCGTACGCGGCGGCGCCCGGTAGCGTCGATGGCGCCTATGCCTCGATGGATGCCTACCTGCAGAGCCGCGGCTTCCAGCCGCGTCCGGCCGAGGCCGCCGGCATGGTGGCGGCCGCGCTCGCGGATGGCGAGGAACTGGTGCGCCACGCCGAATACCTGTCCGGCTCGGGCGAGCTGGTGGTGCTGGCGGTGTCCAGGACCGCCGATCCGGCGGATGGCTACCGGATCACGCTGACGCACTGGGACTGAATGACGCGCGAGGGTTGACGCCGCGCAATGGAAAAGGCCCGGATCCGGCGCGATGCCGGATCCGGGCCTTGCGACATGCCTGGCGCGTGGCCTCAGGCCGAGGGCGGCACGTAGCCTTGGGCTTCGACGCTGCCGTCTTCGAACAGGAAGCGTTCCATCTGCTGCTGCAGGTACTTGCGGGCGCGCGAGTCGGCCAGGTTCAGGCGG
>NZ_JAGTJY010000139.1:0-16528 GCF_018195695.1 Achromobacter sp. Marseille-Q0513
CCGCTGGGCCGAGCTGCGGCTCTGCCGTCCGGAAACGGCCAACCTGCTGGACCAGGGCGTCATCGCCGCCCTGACCAGCGCCTTGCGCGAGCTGGCCGGACAGGCCGGCCTGCGCGCCATCGTCCTGTCGGCCGAGGGCGACACCTTCTGCGCCGGCATCGACCTGCGCTGGATGCAGGCCGGCGCGCACGCCTCGCCAGCCGACAACCTGCGCTCGGCGGCGACATTGGCGCGCCTGTTCAAGGCGATCCACGACTCGCCCGTCCCCACGATCGCCAAGATCCAGGGCGATGCGCTGAGCGCCGGGCTGGGGTTGGTGGCGGCCTGCGACATCGCCATCTCCAACGATCACGCCCGCTTCCGGACGCGCGAGGTCCGCGTCGGAATCCTGCCGGCGCTGATGAGCCCCTATGTGGTGCAGGCGCTCGGACCCAGGCTGGCGAAATACCTTTTCCTGACGGCCAGGCCCCTGTCGGCCCAGGAAGCGTTGCAGGCGGGCCTGCTGCACCAGATCTGCCCGAGCGGCGAACTGGACGGCCTGGTGGCCAGCTGCGTGGACGACATCGTCCAGGGCAGCCCGGCCTCGCTGCCGGCGACCAAGGCGCTGGTGCAGACCATCGCGCATCGCGCCGTGACCGATCAGGTCGTGGCGGAAACCACCGCCTGCATCGCCGATTTCAGGGCCCGCGGCCAGGCCCAGGCCGGCATCGCCTGCGCCATCGACGGCGTGCTCCCACCTTGGATGGAAGACCATGAATCATCCCGATAGGCGCGCCGAGAACGCGCCCCGCCAGCTGAGCATCGGCTGCGAGATCGGCGGCGCCGCCTGCCGCATCGCGGTCCACGAATGGGGCCGGCCCGACGCCGAACGCGTGGTGCTGTGCCTGCATGCCCTGAACCGCAACGGCCGCGATTTCGATTTCCTGGCTCGCGCGCTGGCGGCGGACCGGCGCGTGCTCTGTCCCGACCTGCCCGGCCGGGGCGACAGCGACCGCCTGGCGGATCCGGCCGACTACAACCACCAGACCTATCTGCGCGTGCTGCACGCGCTGGCGGACTCGGCCGGCTTGCAGGGCCGGCCCGTGGACATCATTGGTACCTCGCTGGGCGGGATCCTGGGCATGATGTATGCCGCGACGCATCCCGACGCGGTGCGCAGCCTGGTGCTCAACGACGTGGGCACGGTCACCGCCGGCGACGTGTTCCTGAAGGCGGCGCGCTCGATCCAGCGCGAGGTGCGCTTTCGCAGCCTGGAGCAGGCGGTGCTCACCTTCAAGATCATGACCGCGTCCTGCGGACCGCTGTCGGACGCCCAGTGGCGCGCCGTCTCCGCCCACATGATCGAGCCTGATGGCGCGGGCGGCTACACGCTGCGCTACGACATCCGCATCGCGGAGCAGCTGTTCCGCGACGCCGGCGCGGACCTGGACCTGTGGCACTGGTATGACCGGATCCGGGCCCGCGTGCTGCTGGTGCGCGGCGCCAATTCCGACGTGCTGACGGAGGAGAACGCCTGCGCCATGGCCGGGCGCGGCCCGCACGCAGAACGTTACACCGTGGCGGGCACGGGGCATTTCCCCATGCTGGTCAAGCAAGACGAAATCAACGCCATCAAACATTTCCTGGGCTGACTCCTCCATGACTCCCCGCCTGTTCGCGCTGACCCTGCTGTCCCTGCTGGCATTCGCCGGCAATTCGCTGCTGTGCCGCATCGCGCTCAAGCAGACGCCGATCGATCCAACCAGTTTCGTCGCCATCCGGCTGCTGTCCGGCGCGCTGATCCTCTGGCTGGTGCTGTATCTGCAGCGACAGTCCCGCAACCTGGAGGGCAGCTGGTTCGGCGCGCTGGCGCTGCTGGCCTATGCGATGACCTTCGCCTTTGCCTATTCCCAGATCCCCGCCGGCACGGGCGCGTTGCTGCTGTTCGCCTCGATCCAGATCAGCATGATCCTGTACGGCCTGGTCATCGGCGAGCGCCTGTCCTTCGTGCAGAGCATCGGCGTGGCCTTCGCGGTCAGCGGGCTGGTCATGCTGATGCTGCCCAGCGTCGGCGCCCCGCCCCTGTTCTACGGTTTCCTGATGATCGTCTCGGGCATCGCCTGGAGCGCCTACTCGGTGGCGGGCCGGGGCTCGCGCAATCCGGCCTCGGCCACCGCCGGCAACTTCATCCGCGCCACGCCGATCGCGCTGGTGCTGTTCTTCCTGCAGTTCCAGGCCTCGCACGTGGACCTGGATCCCACCGGCGTGATCTATGCGGTGGCTTCCGGCGCGGTGACCTCGGGCCTGGGCTACATCCTCTGGTACGCGGCGCTCAAGGAACTGAAGGTGACCCACGCCGCCACCGTGCAGCTGAGCGTGCCGGTGCTGACGGCGTTCGGCGGCGCGCTGTTCCTGGGCGAGGCCGTGACGCAGCTCCTGGTGGCGGCGTCGGCGCTCATCATCCTGGGCGTATCGTTGGTGGTGCTGGTCAAGCGTCGGACCTGAATCCGGCCCGCGACGGGGCCGGTCCCCGCCTGGGCCGGCGCGCCGGCGGGCATCCATCCGCCCGGCGCCAGGGGCGCCGGTGTATGCTGCCTTGCGCCGGGCGTCCGCCCCGCCCGCCCAAGGACCGCCCCATGACCCTGAGCAACGACGCCCGTTTCTGGGACCGCAGCGCGCGCCGATACTCGGCTTCCGCCGTCTCGGATCCGCAAGGCTATGAACGCACGCTGCGGCGCACCGGCGAACTGCTGGCAAAGAGCGACCATGTGCTGGAACTGGGCTGCGGCACCGGCAGCACCGCCCTGCGGCTGGCGGCCGGCGTGGCCAGTTACCTGGGCACGGATTTCTCGCCGGCCATGATCGCGATCGCGCAAGAAAAGCTGGCCGCCGCCCCGGTTGCCGCCCTGTCCTTCCTCGCCGCGACGGCTGATGATGCGGCATTGCGGGCCGGCCAACACGACGCGGTGCTGGCGTTCAACTATCTGCACCTGGTGCGCGACCTGCCCGGCACGCTGCGGCGCATCCACGCCCTGCTGGCCGACGGCGGCCTGTTCATCTCCAAGACGCCATGCCTGGGCGACATGAATCCGTTGATCCGGCTGGCCTTGCTGCCGGCCATGCGCGCCATCGGCAAGGCGCCCTATGCCGGCGCGTTCAGCGCCTCGGCGCTGGAGCGGCAACTGGCCGCCGCCGGGTTCGAGATCCTGGCGACGGAAATCCACGCCGACGGCGGCAGCGACCGGCGGCCGTACATCGTCGCGCGCAAGGGCTGAATGTCCGGCGTCAAACCGGCGTGACCACGCCCCGCCCCGAAAAGTGTCCATCCAGGTTCTGCTGGTAGATCGTGAACTGCGCTTCCACGCTGTCCGGCGACCAGCCGCCCACGTGCGGCGTCAGCAGCAGGTTGTCCAGCGCCAGCAACTCGGCGGGCGGCTCGGGTTCGCTTTCATAGACGTCCAGGCCCGCGCCGGCGATGACGCCGTCGCGCAGCGCGGTGGCCAGCGCCGCCGTGTCGACGATGCTGCCGCGTCCCAGGTTCAGCAGGTATCCCCGCGGACCCAGCGCCCGCAGCAGCGCGGCGTTGACCAGGTGGCGGGTCGAGGCGCCGCCGGGCGCCACGCACAGCAGCACGTCGCACCATTCGGCCATGGCGGTCAGGCTGTCGAAATACTGGTGCGCCGAGCCGGGCTTGGGATTGCGGTTGTGATAACCGATGCGCAGGCCGAAACCCTGCGCACGCGTGGCGATCTTTTCGCCGATGGCGCCCATGCCCAGGATGCCAAGTCGCTTGCCCGACACGCCGGGCGGCACCGGGATCTGCGTGCGCCAGAGGCCGGCGCGGCATTGCTGGTCCAGCTTGCGGAAATTGCGCACGACGGAAATCAACATGCCCATGGCGTGGTCGGCGACGCAGTCGTCATTGGCGCCACGGCCGTTGGTCATGACGATGCCGCGCGCCTTGGCGGCGGCCGCGTCCACCGTTTCGTAGCCGGCGCCCATGCAGGACACCAGCTCCAGCTTGGGCATGGCGGCGATTTCCTCGCCGCTCAGGCCGATGGTGCCGATGGTAAGCACCGCCCGGAACGCATGGCCGCGTTCCTGGATGGCCTGTTTACGCGCCTCGGTGGTGATGGCATAGGTGACGTCGAAGCGCTGCGACAGGATATCGAGATGTTGCTCGGCGATGGGACAGAGGATCAGCAGGGGGATGTTCATTGCGGGTTGCGGCTGCGATTGGATGAGGGCCCGGCCCGCGCGGCGACGGCCGCGCGGGCCGGGCCCCACTATATGCCTCTCCCGCAAATCCGCAACTGCCGCGATCTCAGGCGTGGACGGCGGCGAAATGGCGTTCCAGCTCGGCGTCGGCCCGGCTCCGCGCGCCCGCCAGCGTGTCGCCGCCCGCCGCCGTGCGCTGGACCGAGAAGAAATGGATGGTGCGCAGGCCGATGGTGTTCAGGATGGCGGTCAGGTACGGCGTAAGGAAGTCGGGCTGGCGCGCGGGCTCGGATGCGAAGGATCCGCCGGACGACACCGCGACATACACCGGGCGGTCCGCCAGCACGCCCAGCTTGCCGGTGGGGATGTGCGTGAAGGTCCGGTTCGCTCGCACCACATGGTCGATCCAGGCCTTGAGCGCCGAGGGCACCGTGTAGTTGTGCATGGGCGTGCCGATGACCAGGCAGTCGGCGGACTCCAGCTCGCGTATCAATGTCTCGGAATCGGCCAGCGAGCCGCGCGCCAGGTCGGCGGCGGCTCCAGGGGTGCCCAGCGCGCGGGCATAGTCGCCATCCACGTGGGCGATCGTGCCCTGCCGCAGATGCCGGCCGATGACCTGCGCGCCAGGATGTTGGCGCATGAGCCGGTCGACGATGGCGCGGGACAGGCGCGCGCTTTCCGATCCCTCCAGCCTCGGGCTGCAATCCAGATGCAGGATGCGGTTCATCGCGGCGTCTCCTGTTCCAGGGGCTTGGAGAAGCGCATGGCGCTGGTCAGCAGGCCCTGGCGGAAATAGAAGCGCTGGGCCAGCGCGTTCGACAGGCCGGTATCCAGCACCAGCTTGGCGCAGCCGGCGCGTTGCGCCGATTCCGTCAGCGAGTCGAGCAGCCGGGCGCCCAGGTTGCAGCCACGGCTGGATTCGTGGGTCACCAGGTCGTCCACGTACAGGAAGCTGCCGTAGATGAGGTTCTCGTCCAGCCGGTAGCCGGCCAGCGCCAGCGGCTCGTCGTCGCGCCAGGCGCCGAGCAGGCGATAGCGCTGCGCCGCCATGCGGCGCACGCGCGCGATGAAGTCGGTCGGGTCGGCCAGATGCGGCCGCAGCTGGCGCATGAGGGGGAAGCAGGCGCGCAGTTCGTCTTCGGTGTCCGCGTGGCGTAGTTGCATGTCGTCCAATTGCGTGGATCCTGGTGCGGGCGCTGGCGCTGTGGCCGGCGCGGGTTGGAACAGGTCTCCATGCTAGCGGCCGCATGGCTTATTACATATATCCAAGAATGGTGTTTTGTACTGGGCCATGATGGATTTCCGCCTGAATTCGGGACCGTGACAGGGACTGGGCGCGGCAGGCCCGCCGCATTTTCTGCCTGCACAAGGCGCTGAAATCTGTACGTACAGGTAGTACGTACAAGATGTACACTAGCGCGTCTTTCTTGCCGACAGACGCGCGCATGAACGTCTGCCTGACCGAAAATTCCTCATGGAGACTCCTACCTTGGCAACCGAATCCACCCGTTCCCCATTCTTTGGCACGATGCAGAAAATCCCAGGCGGCCTGATGCTGGTGCCGCTGGTGCTGGGATCCCTGATCGGCACGTTCGCGCCGGACGCGCTGACGATCGGCGGTTTCACCACCGCGCTGTTCAAGAACAGCGCCCTGCCCCTGATCGCCCTGCTGATCTTCGCCACGGGCACCCAGGTCAACACGCGCACCGGCGGCCCGATCCTGGCCACCGCCGGCACCATCCTGCTGATGAAGACGCTGGTCCCGGCCACGCTGATCATCATCCTGGGCAGTTACGTGGGCCTGAACGGCGTGCTGGGCGTGTCGATCCTGGCCATGCTGGCGGCCTTCGACAACAGCAATGGCGGCCTGTGGCTGGCTTACACCGGCCAGTACGGCGACGCGCGCGATCGCGGCGCCTACGTCGCCAGCGCGGTCAATGATGGTCCCTTCTTCAGCCTGCTGTTCCTGGGCGCCTCGGGCCTGGCCGACATTCCGCTGGTCGCTCTGGTGGCGGCGCTGGTGCCGTTCCTGTTGGGCGTGGTGGTCGGCAACCTCGATGCCAAGTGGCGCGACGTGCTCAAGCCCGTGCCGAACATCGTCATCCCCTTCTTCGCTTTCGCCCTGGGCACCGGCATCAACCTGGGCGCGGTCGTCAGCGGCGGCGTCAGCGGCCTGATCCTGGGCCTGATCATCAGTCCCATCACGGGCGGCCTGGTCTACCTGGGCTACCGCTACATCCTGCGCCGCGGCGGCAAGAGCGGCCTGGGCTTCGCGGCCGGCACCACCGCCGGCAACGCCATCGCCACCCCGGCCGTGGTGGCCGCGGCCGATCCCTCGTTCCAGCAATACGTGGGCACCGCCACCGCCCAGGTCGCGGCCTGCGTGCTGATCAGCTCGATCCTGGCGCCGGTGCTGGCGTCGTACTTCCTGAAGCGCGCCGGCGAACTGAAGCCCGTCGCCGGGGACGGTGAGGAAGGCGCCGCCCCGGCCGCGCCCCTGAGCGCGGCGCGCGGAGAAGCGCTGTGAATCCCGTGATCGCCATCGTGTCGGACGACCTGACCGGCTCCGGCGACACCGCGGTGCAATTCGTGCGCGCCGGCTGGAGCACGCACCTGTCCATCGGCGGCGCCGACGAGGCGCTGGCCGGCGACGGCCAGGCCGAGGTGCTGGCGGTCACGACGCACAGCCGCGCCCTGGCCGCCGCCCAGGCCGCCGAGATCGTGCGCGCCAACGTCGAGCGCTTGCGGCAGGCCGGCGTCAGGCGCCTGTACAAGAAGGTCGATTCCACGCTGCGCGGCCCGTTCCTGGCCGAAATCGAGGCGGCCTGCGCCGCCTGGGCGCCGGACGCGATCGCGGTCGTCTGCCCGGCCTTTCCCGCCACCGGCCGGACCGTGTCCGGCGGCGTGCTGCTGGTGAACGGCAAGCCGGTCACCGAGACCTCGGCCGCGACCGACCCGGTCACGCCGGTCACCGAAAGCCATATCCCCACTCTGCTTCAGTGCGCCCATGTCGGCCAGGACGGCCTGGCCTCCGCCGGCGAGCTGGCGGCCCGCATCGAGCGCGCCGGCCGGATCGTCGTGGTCGACGCGGCCGACGAGTCCGAGCTGGAGCGGCTGGCGCAGGCCATCGGCCTGTTGGGCGAGCGCGCGCTGCCGGTCGGCGCGGGCGGCCTGGCCGCGCCGCTGGCCCGGGTCTGGGCCGGCGCGGAACAGGCTGGCACGGTGCTGGTGGTCGTGACTTCCCAACATAGCGCCGCGCGCGCCCAGGCGGCGGCGTTGATCGCCTCCGGCGCGCGTTGCTGGATGCCGGCGCCGGCGCAGCTGGCCGACGCCGACGGATGGCGCGCCTGGAGCGCCGCCCTGCTCGACGCGCCCGCCGACAAGGGCGGCGTGGCGCTGCTGCTGGCGCCCGAAGGCCATGCGGACGGACTCGACGCCGACATGGTGGCGCGCCGGCTGGGCGGCCTGGCGGCCGCCTGGATCCGGCATCGTGGCGCGGCCGGCGTGGTCGCCACCGGCGGCGATGGCGCCCGCGAGGTGCTGCGCGCGCTGGACGCGGGCGGCATCGCGCTGGCCGATGAAGTCATGGGCGGCGTGCCCCTGGGCACGCTGACCGGGGGCCAGGCCGCCGGCCTGCCCATCGTGACCAAGGCCGGCGGCTTTGGCACGGAAGATGTATTGGTTCGCGCCGTGCGCGCGATCCGCGAACGGAGATTCAAGCAATGACTCAGAGCAATTCCCGCAACCTGCCGCTGCTGGCCGTCACGCTGGGCGACGTCGCCGGCATCGGTCCGGAGATCACCGCCAAGATGCTGATGGGCCACGAGGCCCTGCGCGCCAAGGCGCGGCTGGTCGTGGTCGGCGACGCGGCCGTGATGGCCAATGCGGTGCGCGGCCTGGGCGGCGATCCGTCCATCGTGCGCACGGTGGCGCGTCCGGCCGACGCGACCAACGCGCCCGGCACCATCGAGGTGGTGCAGGCCGGCCCGTCGCTGGCGCACGTCAAGTTGGGCGAGATCAGCGCCGAGGCCGGCGACGGCTCGGTGCGCTTCGTCACCACCGCGTGTGCGCTGGCGCGCGCCGGCGAGGTCGACGCGATCGTCACCGCGCCGCTGAACAAGGCCGCGATGCACGCCGCCGGCCACAAGTGGCCCGGCCACACCGAGCTGCTGGCGCATGAGTTCGGCGTCAAGACTTTCTCGCTGGTGCTGTCCGCCGGCGACCTGTACGTGTTCCATGCGACCACCCACGTGTCGCTGCGCCAGGCCATCGAGGACGTGAATCCGGCGCGCATGCGCGCCGTGCTGCGCCTGGCCGGCGCCTTCGCCAAGGCGCTGGGCCGTGGCGACAAGCCGGTGGCCGTGGCCGGCCTGAATCCGCACGCGGGCGAGAACGGCATCTTCGGCAGCGAGGACGCCGACATCCTGGCGCCGGCGGTGGCCGAGGCCAATGCCGCCGGCATTCTGGCGGCCGGCCCGATTCCGGCCGACGCGCTGTTCCCGCAGGCCGTGCGCGGCAAGTGGGAATTCGTGATCGCCTGCTATCACGACCAGGGGCATGCGCCCTTCAAGTCGGTCTATGGCGACGACGGCGTGAACATCACGGTCGGCCTGCCGGTAGTGCGGGTGTCGGTGGACCACGGCACCGCCTTCGACATCGCCGGCAAGGGCATCGCGCGCGAGGACAGCCTGGTGCTGGCCGCCGAGCGCGCCGCCAACCTGGCCCCCGGCTGGTCGCATGTATGGGAAACTGCGCGGGCACAAACAGGAGGTTGATTTCCATGGCGCCCGCCCAGGCCGATGCCGGCCCCGTACTAGACCGCTCAGGCGACGTGCCGCTGCACGCCCAGATGGCCGCGCAGCTGCGCGGCGCGATCCTCGATGGCCGCGCACCGGCCGGCACCGCCTTGCCCAGCGAGGCGGCGCTGTGCGAACGCTACGGCGTCGCCCGCAGCGTGGTGCGGCAAGCGCTGGCCTCGCTGGCGGCCGAGGGCCTGATCCAGCGCGAGACGGGACGCCCGGCCGTGGTCGCCGTGCCGCAGCAGCATCGCCGGCTGGTGCAGCGTTCCACCGGCTTTCATCAGCAGCTGGCGCAGAGCGGCGTGGCGCTGGCGACCCGCGTGCTGGGCCTGGAGCCGGCCGACGCGCCGGCCGAGGTCGCCGCGTTCTTCGGCACCGGCCAGCTGTTGCGCCTGGAACGCCTGCGCCATGTCGACGGCACGCCGCTGGCCTATGTGCGCACCTGGCTGCCCGCCGCCCGGCTGCCCGGGTTGAGCGCGGCGCAGCTGGAGAACGCGTCGCTGCACGCCGTGCTGCAACAGCGCTACGGCCTGCAGCCGCATAGCGGCCGCAACCGCATCCGCGCCGTGGCCGCCGACCGGACCCAGGCCGGTTTGCTCGACGCAAAACCCGGCAGCCCGCTGCTGATGCTGGAAGGCCAGGGTCTGGACCAGCACGGCCGCCCCATGGAATGGTTCACCACCTGGCATCGCGGCGACCAGCTGGTGTTCGACGTGGACGTCAACGACACCCACGAAAGCGTGCAGCCGCGCCTGCGCGACGAACCAGTCGTGCCGGAGCCCGGACAGGCCGCGGCCGCGTCCGGCAACGGGGAAGATCCGTTGGCGCGGGCTCAGGCGCTGGTGCAGGCGCTGTCCGCCGAACTGGAACGCCTGCGAGCGGCCCGCTGAGCAGGAAATCCCCGGCGCGTCGCGCGCCAAGTCGTGGATAATCCATCCAGCGCGGCGCGGTGTCGCCATGTTCGGTCCACCGCCAGTCGCGCCCTGCCCCCGCCTGGAGAACCTTCCGATGATGCGCCGTTTCGCCGCGATGTCCGCCGCCCTGTGCCTGCTGGCCCTGTCCTCGTCCGTGCTGGCCGGCTCGGCGCCCGCCGAGCTGTCCTGTGTTTCCGAGAGCGGCAAGGTCACGATCAAAGGTCAGATCCCATCGCCTTCGTCCGAGGAAATGGCGCTGACGCTGGACTACATGAAGACCCGGCTGACGTTCAATTCCAACAAGACGTCCGGCCATGTCGTCGAGAATTTCCCCGTGGGCGTGTTCACGCTGGTGATTCCCAGCGAGCCCGTGGCGCTGACGCTGTATGCGCTGCCCGCGTCCATCACGGTCAAGATGCAGCCCAATGGCGACATGGCGGGCAAGTTCCAGGCCAAGCTGCTGGGTCCGCGTCCGGGCGCGCGCGCCGACGGCGACCTGCCGCTGAAGGCGAACATGAGCTGCGACTACCGTTACAGCCTGTAAGGGGATCGAGACATGGACGGCCATTCGGATATCCGCCATGGCGGCTGCCTGTGCGGCGCGATCCGCTTCGAGGCCGTTGGGCAGCCGGGCAATCCCCATGCCTGTTCCTGCGAGTCCTGCCGCCGCCACACCGGCGCGCCCAGCGTCGGCTGGGTGGAGTATCCCAGCGCGATGCTGCGCTGGACCGGCCCGGGCGGCGCGCCGGCCGTCTATCGTTCATCGGACTATTCCAGCCGCGCCTTTTGCCCGCATTGCGGCAGTTCGCTGGGCGCGATCGACGATGCGCCGACGGTGGCCTTGCTGATCGGTGCTTTCGACGAGCACCGGGATCCGGCATTGCGGCCGGACGGCCATTCCTTCGAGGACGGGCGGCCGGCGTGGTGGCCGGATGGCGCGGGAACGGCCGGCTGAGTCTGGCCGTGTCCGGGTTTCGGCGGCGGCGAGACATACAACCCGCTTGCAAGGCAACTGGCCTGCGCCTAGTTCTTGCCGTTTCCGGCGCCAGCCCCAATCCATTGCAGGAATTGATTCAGCGGCATCTTTATGCCGTTGACGTCGACCTGCTCCCCCGTGACGGACACCGATGACCGGATCGTGTCATTCTCGATCTTCAACACGCCCATGGCGGTCCCCAATGCCACGACCGCCTCGACCTTGGGCCTGACGAGTTCGCGGGTCTGGTCAGGCGGCAAGCCAAGGAATCTTCCCCAGAAGACCAGCAGTTCCAGCGTGCCGGCCTGGGACAGCTCGAATTGGGCGTGCAGCTTGCGCAGCCTTGCCAGGCCCGCCGAGCCGGGCGCCGCAGCCTCCTGCTTGAGCAGTTCCATGTCCAGGTTGACGTTCGAGACGCCGGCTGCCGAGCGCAGCTGTAGCGGCGTCAGGGACACGTGGGCGCTGCCCATCAGCAGTTGATCAAAGCTGATCGCCAGTTCAGCGAGATCGTTTGACGAGAATACCGGGAGGCCTCCCACGCCGCCGCCTTGCCATGCGCGAACGTACACCAGAAGATTGATGAAACCGAACGCGGAAAGCGCATCGGCATCCAGATTCTTCAGGTCCATGGCGAGCCTTGCCGCGGCGACGTCCTGTTTCCAGGCGTTGATCATGCCGAGGTCCAGCGTGGTCTTCAGATCCAGACCCGAGTCGGTCTCGATGAGGTTGAGCGCCACCGAAGTTTCCTGGACGCTTATCGGAGGCTGGGCGGCGTATGTCATTGCCAGCTTCTTGAACGCCAGCTTCTGATCTGACAGAAGGATGTTGTTCTTGCCTGGCTTGCGTCGAAGCGTGAAAGCGGCTCCCTGCAAAGCCATGCCGGTCAGGCCGTTCGTCTTTGGCGTCTGGTCCAGCGTCAAGCTGTCAAACTGGCCCGAGAATTCACTGGCCTTGGTATCGTGCTCCAGACTCCCGTATGCGGTCATCCCGGAAAACGTCATCGTGGCGCCGTCCTTGACGAAGGTCATCGGGGCAAATTCATATGTACCTTCGCGTTTCTTGTCGTAGCTGACGCGGAACGTGCCCTTCAAAGGTGTCACGTCCTGGGTCGCAGCGAACCACGCTGCGACCTTCGGCGTCTCTTGAAGCTCGTATCGCCCCGCCGCCATGGCTGGCCTGAAGTCTCCCGCCGCCAGCCTTCGAAAGGGAAAGGGGCCATGATCGGCCTGTTCCACGAATTCAATTTCCCTGGTTTCCTCGCCAAGTATCGAGATCTGCATGCGAAAGCGGGTCTTGAGCGAAAACACGCCGCGCTCGAGCGAAATCAACTCGGTGACGATCGAGAAGCCCGTGCTTTCGCCGAGCGCCTTCGCTTGCGCATTGTCCTGTTCCAGCGATTCCCGGAGCAAGGCTTCGGCCATCTTCCCCGAGTACCAGGCCGCGCCCGTCCATGCCGCGCCCAGCGCCAGGACACCACCCGCAATCACCGCCTTCTTCATGACACCCTAACGGTTCAAACATCAATGAAATGATCGTGCATGGGCAAAGGCGCCCGTGACTCACCGCGTGACCGCCTGCTCCAGCCGCAGGCCCTGCCGCGTCGCGTCCAGCGTGACCCGCGCGCCCAGCGGCAGCGTCAGGTTCGGATCGCCGTGGCCGCTGGGCCAGCCGGCCAGCACGGGTATGCCCAGCGGGCCGAAGCGCTCGCGCAGCAGCGGATGGAACGCGTACTGGAACTGCGCATCGTCGCGCGCGCCGGAGCGCGTGAAATTCCCCGCCAGCACGCCCTTGACCGACTCGAACTTGCCCGCCGCCGCCAGCTGCGACAGCATGCGGTCCACGCGCGGCACGGCTTCGTTGACGTCCTCGATGAACAGGATGGCATCGCGGGTGTCGATCTCGTGGCGCGAGCCTTGCAAGGCGCAGATCAGCGCCAGGTTGCCGCCCGCCAGCCGGCCGGTGGCCGTGCCGGGCATCAGCGTCGTCGGCAAGGCGTAGTCCGGCGCGCCGATCCAGGCGCCCTGCCCCATCTGGCCGCCGACCATGGCGTAGAGGGCGGACTCGGTGGGTTCCTCGCGCCCGTTCAGCAGATCCTGCGCCAGCATCGGGCCATGGAAGGTCACGAAGCCCGCATGGCGCTGGATGGCGAGATGCAGCGCCGTGATGTCGCTATAGCCGATGAAGGGCTTGGCGTGGC
This sequence comes from Achromobacter sp. Marseille-Q0513, assembly GCF_018195695.1. Classification (NCBI taxonomy): domain Bacteria; kingdom Pseudomonadati; phylum Pseudomonadota; class Betaproteobacteria; order Burkholderiales; family Alcaligenaceae; genus Achromobacter; species Achromobacter sp. Marseille-Q0513. The sequence goes on from NZ_JAGTJY010000139.1 coordinate 13,084, forward strand.
GGCGCAGCAGGTCGTAGTCCAGCAGGTCCAGCAGGCGCCAGGAGCCGAAGCCGCCCTGCAGGCACCAGACGGCATCGATATCGGCGGACGTGAAGGCCGCGTGCAGGTCGGCCGCGCGCTCGGCGTCCGTGCCGGCCAGATAGTCGAAAGGCGTGTCCAGGCGGCTGCGAGCGGCCGGCATGACGCGCGGTTGATAGCCGCGCGACAGCAGCCAGTCGGCGGCATCGTCCGCGGCATTCGGCGCGGCCGACGCGGGCGCGACGATGGCCACGCGGCCGCCAGGCCGCAGCGGCGGCACGGGCGCGCCCTGCGCGGGCATGGCCGCTTGCGCGCCGCCGGACGACCGCGGCGCGACGCCACGCCGTGTCGCGCAGCCGCCCAGGGTCAGCGCGGCCAGTCCGAGCATGCCGGCCTGCTTGAGAAAACCTCGGCGCGCTGGCGGGATGGAATCGTGCGGCATTGGTCGGCGTGCTCCTTGGGTATATCGCCTGCTTGACGGGTAGAGCCGGCCTCAGAAGCGCTCGTAGTCCAGGCGCGCGCGCCACTGGCCGGCGGGCAGCCCGGCGAGCGGCAGGCGACCGATGCGGATGCGGCGCAAGGCCCGCAGTTCCAGCCCGGCGGCGTCGCAGGCGTATTCGATGAAGCCCGGCGCGGGCGTCTTGAGCGCGAAACGCAGCCGGGTTTCATTCTGCCAGCTGACCTGCATCGGCGAGGCCGGCCGGCCGTCGTAAGGCAGGCCCCGGCGCAGCCAGGCGAGTCCTTCCGCGTCCAGGCTGCCGCTGACCTCGGCGATGTATTCCTGTTCGACCAGGCGGGCTTCTTCCTGCAGCTTGCGCGCCACCGGGTATTCCTGTGTATAGACCACCAGGCCGCTGGCGGCGCGCTCCAGCGGCGTCACCAGGCGCAGTCCGGCCAGCAGGCGCTTGAGGTAGCGCTGCGGCGAGCGGTCGCCCTCCATGCGATTGGCGGGCACGATCAGGTCGCGGGCCGAGCCGGGTTCGTCGTTGGCATACACGCCCGCGGGCTTGTGGACCAGGATGGTCACCGGCCGCAGCGTCTCCAGGCGCGCGCCGGGCAACAGGCTGATCGTCTGGCTCGGGCCGACCCGGAATCCGGGCTCTTCGACCACCTGTCCGTCCACCGCGATCCAGCCGCCTTCGATATAGCGTTCGGCGTCGGCGCGCGAGCACGATTGCTGGATCGCGACGCGCTTGGCCAGGCGCTCGCTGCCGTCGGCCGCTTTGTGGTCGGCGCTCATTGCTGCGGCCTCGCCGTCGGGAAATCAATGGAATGGGCGCTGAGGTGCGCGGCGGCACTCGCGATGGCAGGCGCGAGGCCATGCGCGGTGAACGAAGCGCTGGTGGGCCGGAGTTCGGCGGGCAAAGGCATCATGGCTTAAGGCTGACTGCTGAAAGACGGGCGCGCGGATCGCGGCAAGGGCTGGCGCGGCGGCCAGGGGCGCTTGCGGCTTGCGCGGCTGCAAGTGCCGGATGTTACGCCTTTTCCATGCGTCGGACGGCTGCCGGGGCGTTTGCCAAAGCAAGCCCGAAGGACTATAAGACCTCAACTTAAATTCAGGTCAGTTCATCATGGCAAAGGTAGTGGCGATCGACTACACGCGGTCGTTGTCCGTCGGCGAAGTGGCCAAGCGCAGCGGCGTGGCCGTGTCCACGATCCACTTCTACGAATCCAAGGGCCTGATCAAGGCGACCCGCAGCGAAGGCAACCAGCGGCGCTTTTCCGGCATCGTGCTGCGCTACATCGCCATCATCAAGGTCGCGCAGCGCACCGGCATACCGCTGGACGAGATCCGCGCCGCGCTGGGCGAGCTGCCGCCGGACAGCAAGCTGACAGCGGCACAGTGGAAAAGCCTGTCGGAGCGGTGGCGCCAGACGCTGGACGAACGCATCAAGCGGCTGACCCGCCTGCGCGATGAACTGGACAACTGCATCGGCTGCGGCTGCCTGTCGCTGCAGGACTGTCCGCTGCGCAATCCGAACGACGCGCTCGCCGCCGAAGGGCCGGGGCCGCGCATTCTTGAGCGGCCTTGAGCGTTCCAGCACGACTTCGGGCGTCTCCGAACATCTTTGAACACCTTGAACGGTCACGCCGCGGCGCCTGATGATAGCGTTCGGCAATCCTTGGTCCGCTCCAGCTCTCGACTTGTCCGCATCCCTGGCTCAGTCGCTCCCCTGCCCCGTCGTCGCGCCTGAAACGGCCGGCGCCGGTGTGGTCAGCATCATCAGATGCCGGGTCAGCGCGGCCAGTTGCCCATCCTGCTCCCGAATCCGGGCCTGCAGCTCAGCCGCCTGAGTCTCCGCCGCGCTGCGCAACTGTTCCAGGTTCTCTGCCCGCGCCCTCGCACTCCCGGCCGCCTGCTCCGCCGCCGAGCGCGCCGTGACCAGCTCCGCCTCCAGCCGAGTCAACCGCGCTGCCAGCTCGGCAAACCGGGCCTGGGCCTCGCGATCCGCCGTCTGCAGGCGTTCGCCAGCGCGCGCCAGTTCGGTCTCCAGCGCGGCCGCCTTGCGCTGTCCCCCCGCGACGGCCTCGTCGAGCTTGGATTGCAGGCGCTTGGCGGCGCTGCGTTCCGCGTCCAGTTCATTGAGCCAGCGGCGTTCATGCGCGGCGTGGCGGGATTCGAGCGCGGATTGGGCCTGCGCATGCGCGTCGCGGGCTTGTTCCGCCTGCGCCTGCAGCGCCTGTTCCGCCGCGCGGGACTCGGCCAGCTGGGCCTGAGCCGCGTCCCACTGGGCATCGCGCTGGCGCAGCTGCGCCTCGGCCGCGCGCAGACGCGACTCGGCCGCTTCGAGCTGCGTGCCGGCCACGGCCAGGCTGAGCCGCATGTCGTCTTCCCGCGCCGCCAGCGCCTGGGCATGCTGGCGCAGGCGTTCGGCTTCGTCGGCATTGGTCTGCCGTTGCGCCGCCAGTTCCGCTTGCGCGTCGCGCTGGGCGGCGGCCTGTTCCGCGCGCGCCAGCTCCTGGGCGACGTCCCATAGACGCGCCGCCGCCTGTGCGACCGGATCGGGCACGACCTCCTGGCTGGCGAAGGCGCGAGGATCGCGGATCCGCGCGCCCAGCGCCTTGAACCAGGTCTCCAGATAGGGGCTGACGGTGTTGGGCGAGCCCCGGCCGATCTTCTGCCGCACTCTTTCGATGGTGGGGCGCGCGCCTTCCAGCAACAGCGCGTCCGCCGCCGTCCAGACGTCTGATTCCGTGATTCCGGTGGCCATATCGATCCCGTTCGGTGCTTTTGCCTTGCGCAGGCCTGGAATTACTCACGATAATGGAAGCTTATCGTGAGTAATTCGGTATTTGTGTTAGATATCAAACACAATACATATTAAATAATACATAAGCAAGGTTTTCGCCCAATTCCAGGCCGGAAATCGCCTCGCAGACACGAAACCGCGCCCGATCCATGCAACTGAAATCCTTGCCCGCCCTG
>NZ_JAGTJY010000013.1:0-62967 GCF_018195695.1 Achromobacter sp. Marseille-Q0513
ACCTAGTCCGGCGTGGCGCACCAGCGCGCGGCGGCTGGGTTCGTCCAGCGCGCCGTCCGAAGGCGCGCGCTGGTGCGCCACGCCGGAATAGGTGATGTCGCGCGGGTCGTTGCCGTCGGGCAGGATCCAGCCGATGCGCGCCGCCACCGTCGACAGGCGGCCTTCGGTCACGGCCGAATAGGCGCGGCACAGGCGCTCTCCCATCACCTTGGAGGTGCCGTAGGCCAGCGAATGCACGTCGCGCTGGCCGTCGAACCAGCGCGTGCCGGGCGCCGGCTCGGTTTGCGCGGTGAGCTTGCCAGGGCCCATGCGCGCGGCCAGCGGCTGGGCCTTGTAGCCGCCCATGGCATGGTTCGACGAGGAGAACACCAGCCGGCGCGCGCCATGCGTGGCCGCGGCCGTCAGCACGTTCAGCGTCATGTTGTAAGAGCCCAGCGCCTCTTCCCAGCTGGCGTCTGGCGTGGAATGCCGGGCGGCCAGGTGCAGCACGGCGTCGACGCCCTCGAAATGGCGGGTCCATGCGCCGTCGGGATCCTCGAGATCGGCGGCGACCAGCGTCAGGCGTTCGCGCAGCTCGGGCCCGAACGGGGTGTCGTCCGCGTGCAGGTCGATGCCGATCAGGTGTTCGCACCAGGCCTGGCGCGCCAGGATGGCCAGGGCCTTGCGGCCGACCTGGCCGGTGGCGCCGGTGACAATGATGCGGGCGGGAGGAAGGAATGCAGTCACGTTGAGGGTTTCCGGTTCAGGGCAGCAGGGGGCACAGGCAGACGGGCGAGCGCAGCGCGAAGGATGCGCCGGCGCGTTCGGGCATGCCCGTGATGGGGTCGATGCGCAATGCGCGGATGAGATGGTCGTCCTGCGAGGCGATCAGCAGGAAGGCGCCGTCGGGCGTGAAGGCGATGTCGCGCGGCGTGCGCCCGCCGGCGGGGAAGTGGCCCAGCGGCTCCAGCCAGGGCGCGTCGCGTCGCAGGCGGAAGGCGGCGATGCTGTCGTGGCCGCGGTTGGAGACCATCAGCAGCCTGCCGTTCGGGTGCAGCCGGAGCGCCGCGGCCCAACTGGCGCCGGTCCAGCCGGGCGGGAGCGTGCTGGCGTGCGCCAGTTCGCGGGGCGGGGTTCGCGCATCCTCGGCCTGCCCGTAGACGCTGAGCGTATTGGACAGCTCATTGACCGCGACGATCAGCGCGCCGGACAGGACCAGATGGCGCGGTCCCGAGCCGGGCCGCGCATGCAGCGTCCAGTCGGGCTCCGGCGCCAGGCCGTCGGCCAGGACGCGATGGCGGACGATCGCGTCCGTGCCCAGGTCGCACAGGTACACATGCGCGCCGGAGGCATCGGGCATCGCGAAGTGCGCGTGCGGGCCGTCCTGGCGGTCGGCGCGCGGCCCCGAGCCCTGGCGCCTGACGGCCTGCGGCTCGCCGGCGGGCAGGCCCTTGTCGTCCAGCGCGTAGCACAGCAGTTCGCCCGAGCTGTAGTTCGAGACGTACAGCTGGCGCGCCACCGGATTCACGCTGACGTGGCAGGGGTCGGCGCCGGGCGCGGCGGCGCGGCCGATGGGGCGCAGGCGCGCGCCGCCGTCCTCGATGGCGCAGATGTCCAGCGCCGCGTCGCGGCTGCGTTCGCTGACGCTGTAGAGCCGGTCGCCCCATGCGCACAGATATGAGGGATTGACCGGGCCGGCCAGGGCCTGGCGTTCGCGGAACGTGGCGGATTCGCCGTCGAATTCCAGCAGGTGTATGCCCAGGCCTCGTCCCTGCACATGGGGCAGGATCTCGGTATAGGTGCCTACCGCCAGCAGGCAGCTGCCCGGCGCGGAGGAGGGTTGGGATTTATGCACGTTCGGACCTCGTCGCTACGTCTATCCAGACCGCCAGCACCAGCACGGCGCCCTTGACGATCATTTGCCAGGAAGTATCCACGTTCATCTGCTGCATGCCGTTGTCCAGGCTGGCCATGACCAGCGCGCCGATCAGCGCGCCGTACACGGTGCCCGAGCCGCCGCGCATGGACGTGCCGCCGATGAAGCAGGCGGCGATGGCGTCCAGCTCGCCGCCCACGCCGGCCGACGGCGAGCCCGCCGCCGCGCGCGCCGTGGTGACGATGCCGGCGAAGGCGCACATCAGGCCCATCAGCATGAACACCATCAGTTTCACGCGCTTGACGTTCACGCCGGATAGCCGGCTGGCCTCGACGTTGCCGCCCACCGCGTAGACGGGGCGGCCGAACACCGTCTGGCTGGTGATCGGGGAGAATCCGCCACGCGGCGCCAACAGGATGAGCACCGGCAGCGGCCCGCCGTGGGCCTGGTTCAGCACCAGCACGAAGCCCGCCGCCGTGGCGGCGATCGCGCCGACCTTGAGTCCGTCGGCCCAGGCCGGCGCCAGCGCCAGCCCCAGCCTGCGGCGCTGGCGCCGGCGCGACAGGGCCAGGCCGCAGGCCAGCGCGATGATCAGCGCCACCATCAGCCAGGACAGCGCCGGCGGCACGAAGGCCTGGGCGATGGCGCCCAGGTCGTCGGGCACGGGGGCGATGGTGATGCTGTCCGTGCTCAGCTGCAGCAGCCCGCGATAGGCCAGCATGCCGCCCAGGCCGACGATGAAGGACGGCACGCGCAGCCGCGTCGTGAGGCAGCCGTTGACCAGGCCCAGCGCGGCGCCGGCGGCCAGCACGGCGGCCACCGCCAGCCAGGTGTTCCAGCCCAGGTTCACAGTCAGGATGGCGGCCAGGCCGCCCAGCAGGCCCAGCAGCGATCCCACCGACAGGTCGATCTCGCCGGCGATGATGACCAGCACCATGCCGCAGGCCAGCATGCCGGTGACGGACATCTGCAGGAACAGGTTGGAGATGCTGTTGGGGCGCAGGAAGGTGCCGCCGGTCTGGTGCCAGAAGAACAGCCAGATCAGCGCCAGGGCCAGCACCATCGCCAGCAGCTTGTGGCGGGCGAAGAGCTGGCGCAGGGGCTGGTGCGCGGCCTTGGGGCGGGGTTCGGAATAGGAAGAGGCGAGGGTCTGCTTCATGGCGTTCAGGCGGCGTGCCGTAGCGGTTCGGTGTTCAGGGCGGCGGCCAGCACGCGTTCCTGCGTCAGGCCCTGGATGGGGAATTCGGCGGCGACGCGGCCGGCGTTCATGACCAGAACGCGGTCGCTCATGCCCAGGATCTCGGGCAGCTCGGAGGACACCATGATGATGGCCACGCCACGGTCGGCCAGGTCGAAGATCATCTTGTAAATGTCGTACTTGGCGCCGATGTCCACGCCGCGCGTCGGCTCGTCCAGGATCAGCACCCTGGGGTTTTTCAGCGCCATCTTCGCCAGCACCACCTTCTGCTGGTTGCCGCCGGACAGGCTGGCCACTGGCAGGCCGGGGCTGGCGGTCTTGATGCGCAGGCGCGCGATCTCGCGCTCGACCGCGGCCAGTTCCGACTGCGCGTCGACGCGGGTCGCGCGCGCGTGGTCGGCCAGGGTGGCCAGCGTGATGTTCTCGGCCACGCTCATCTGCGGCACGATGCCATGGCGCTTGCGGTCCTCCGGCACCAGGCAGATGCCCTGCGCGATGGCGTCGGCCGGCGACCCGATGCGCACGGGGCGGCCCAGCACACACACCTGCGCCTCGCTGCGGCCGGCATAGGCGCCGTAGATCGCGGACACGAGTTCGGTGCGGCCCGCGCCCACCAGGCCGGCGATGCCCAGGATCTCGCCGGCGCGCACCTGCAGGCCGGCATCGTCCACCCGCTTGCGGCGCGGGTTGGTGACGTCCCAGCAGGTCACGCCGCGCGCTTCCAGCACTACCTCGCCGGGCTGGCGCTCGGTGCGGGGAAAGCGCGAGGTCAGCTCACGGCCCACCATCAGGCCGATGATGCCGTCCTCGTCCAGCGCCGCGGCCGGCCGGGTGGCGACATGCTCGCCGTCGCGGATCACGGTGATGGTGTCGCAGACCCGCTTGACCTCGTCGAGCTTGTGCGAGATGTAGATGCAGGCCACGCCGGCGCGCTTCAGGTCTTCGATGATCGCCAGCAGCACCTCGATCTCCTTGGCGCTGAGCGAGGACGTGGGCTCGTCGAAGATCAGCAGGCGCGCCTGCTTGGCCAGGGCGCGGGCGATCTCGAACAGCTGCTGGTGGCCGTTGCCGTAGTGCATCACCGGCGCGCCCACGTTGACGTCGTCCAGCTTGAGCTGCGCCAGCAGCTCGGCCGCGCGGCGGTGCATGGCGGGGTAGTCCATGCGCCCGCCGGGCAGCTTCAGCTCGTTGCCGAGGAAGATGTTCTCGGTCACGCTCAGCTGCTGCACCAGCATCAGCTCCTGGTGCAGGATGACGATGCCGGCGCGCTCGCTGTCGCGCGTGGAACGCGAGCGCAGCTCGCGGCCTTCCCAGAGGATCTGGCCTTCGTAGCTGCCGTGCGGATAGACGCCCGACAGTACCTTCATCAGCGTGGACTTGCCGGCGCCGTTCTCGCCGCACAGGCCCAGGCATTCGCCGGGACGCACGGCCAGGCTGACGCCGGACAGCGCGCGCACGCCCGAGAATTCCTTGACGATGCCGCGCATTTCAAACAGGGGCTGCTGTTCCATCACCCGTCTCCCGTCGCGGCTACTTGCCCGCGATCTGTTCCGCCGTATAGAACCCGTCCTTGACCAGGATGTCCAGGTTGTCGCGCGTCAGCAGCGTGGGCTTGAGCAGGATGCTGTTCACCTGGCCCTTGCCGTTGTCGAGCTTGGCGTTGAACGCAGGTTGCTTGCCCTGCACCAGCTCCACGGCCACCTGCGCGGCGGTGCTGGCGATGCTCTTGAGCGGTTTGTAGATGGTCATGGTCTGCGTGCCCGCCGCGACGCGGCGCACGCCGGCCAGGTCGGCGTCCTGGCCCGACACCGCGACCTTGCCGGCCAGCTTCTGGCTGGTCAGCGCCTGGATCGCGCCGCCGGCCGTGCCGTCGTTCGAGGCGACGATGGCCTGGATGTTGTTGTCGTTGGCGTTCAGCGCGTTCTCGATGATGGCCTGGGCCTTGGACGGATCCCATTCCGGCGTCCATTGCTCGCCCACGATCTTGATGTCGCCCTTGTCGGCCAGCGGCTTGAGCACGTTCATCTGTCCTTCGCGGAACAGGCGCGCGTTGTTGTCGGTGGAGGCGCCGCCCAGCAGGTAGTAATTGCCCTTGGGCACCACGTCGACCACGCCCTGCGCCTGCATCTCGCCGACCTTGACGTTGTCGAACGAGACATAGGCGTCCAGCGGCGCGCCCAGGATCAGGCGGTCGTAGGCGATGACCTTGATGCCGCTCTTGCGTGCCTTGGCGATCACGTTGCTCAGCACCTTGGAATTGAAGGGCACGATCACCAGCGCGTCCACGCCCTCGGCGATCAGGTTCTCCAGCTGCGCGATCTGGCGCGCCTCGTTGGCGTTGGCGGATTGCACGCTGACCTTGGCGCCCAGGGCGGTCGCGGCCTGCACGAAGTAGTCGCGGTCGCGCGTCCAGCGCTCGACGCGCAGGTCGTCGATGGAAAAGCCGATCACGGGCGCTTCCTTGCTGGCGTGGGCGGCGGCGCCGGCGGAAAGGGCGGCGGGCAGCGCCAGGGCGCAGGCCAGCAGGCGGCGGAAAGATAGGGTCATGTCTGTCTCCTCGTTGCGCTCAGAAGGTGATGCCGGTCTTCAGTCCGATGATGAAGGCGTCGTGGTTGCTGGACGTGCCGCCTGGATGCCGGATGTACTGCAGGTTGGGCCGCAGGTAGATCGACGGAACCGGCGACCAGCTGTAGTAGGCCTCGGCCACGTACTCATAGCCGTCGCCCACCGTGGTTCGCGTGTCCAGCCGCTGGTCCTGCTGCCTCACGTAGCGCGCGTAGCGGCCGTTGTTGTGGGTGGCGCCGATGGCCACGCCGACCACGTCGCGCGCCTGCCCGAAAGGCCCTTTGTACTGCAGGCCCAGCGCGAGCTGGTGATCCTGCGCCGCGGTGGCGCGATCGGCCTGCGAGAAGTTCAGGAACACCGAGGCGCCGCGCGCGCCGGCGGTGCCGCTGACCTGCTGCTCGAAGTTCAGGTAGAAGCCGTACTGGCCGTTGCGTTCGCGCGGCGCCAGCCCGGTGAGGCCGCGCGCGTCGCCGTTCACGTCCTGGTACAGGTCCTTGCCCTGCGAGGTGTTGTACCAGGCGCCGAACTTGTAGGAGCCGGGCAGTCCGTTCCAGGACGGCAGCACGCCGAATTCCAGCGGGATCAGGGCGCCGGTGGTGCCGCCGGGATTGTCCAGCGACAAGCCGTGGCGGCGGGCGTAGCCGTCATCCACGTATTTCGGGTTGACCTGGTAGACGCCGGCCTGCAGATAGGTCTGTTCCGACGTGCTGACCTTCAGGCGCGTGGCCCACTGGCTGGTCGGCCAGTTGACCCAGTAGCTGCCCACCAGGTTGCCGGGCTGCGAGCCGCAGAAGGTCAGGTTCTGGAAGTCGCAGGAGAAACTGGCGAAATCCTCGCCCACCGTCATGCGGCCGAATTTCCACTGCACCCGGTTGTCCAGGAAGGACTGGTTGAGCCAGAACTGCGTCATGTGCCAGGTCTGGCCGCGGCCGTAGACCTCCTGGATCAGCATGTTGTTGCCGATGCCGGCATCGGCGCCCAGGTTGCGGCCGTTGCGGTCGGTGATGGTCATCTGGAAGGTGCCGCCGCGCCAGCCCCAGAGCTTGTCCAGGTTCAGCGTGGCGCCGAAGACCCACTGGTCGGTGTAGCGGGTCAGCTTGTCCTTGCCGCCGCTGAAGTTGTGCGCGGCCTCGCCGGTATAGCCGAGGTTGAGGTCGATGCCGCGCTCGGACAGGCTGGTGCGCAGGCCGCCCCAGTCGCCGAACAGGTGCGGGCTGGTGGTGATGTCATAAGCCTGGGCCGCGCCGGCGCCGGTCAACAGGCCGGCCATGAGCAGCGGTCGCAGGAAGGGCAGGCGCATGAGTGAGCGATGCCGGAGGCGCGCGCCAGCGCCGTCCGCTGCCGGGGGGCAGGGAGGTGTTGCCATGACTTGTCTCCTGTCGCCGCGCGCCGCTGGTGGGCGGGTCGGCTTGTATGTCGTTGGCCGACGGCTTGTCGGCGAAGCTAGTTTCAGTGCAATTGACAGCGCTGTCAATTCACTTGGTACCTAGGGATTTCGCTAGGAGCCGGGCAGGGGGGGCATCGGCGCCGCGAGTTCTGGATGCGGGCGTATCGCAGGCGCGCCGTGGCTTGCGGGCAAGAAAAAAGCCCGCTTGCGCGGGCTTTTCCTGCGGATCGTCAGCGCCCTCGCGGGCGCCGGAATCAGGCCGGACGGGCTTGCTGCAGCGCCGCGATGCGGGCCGGGATCGGCGGGTGCGAGGCGAACATCGCGGCCAGGCCGCCCTTGCCGGTGATGCCCGAGGCCTCGAAGGACTTGGGCAGTTCGCCGGCTTCGATGCCGCCCAGGCGGGCCAGGGCGCGGATCATGGGTTCGCGGGCGCCCATCAGGTGGGCCGAGCCGGCATCGGCACGGTACTCGCGCTGGCGCGAGAACCAGGCGACGATGATCGACGCCAGGATGCCGAAAATGATCTCACAGACCAGCACGGTCACGTAGTAGCCGATGCCCATGCCGCGCTCGTTCTTGAGCACGACGCGGTCGATGAAGTAGCCGACCACGCGCGCCAGGAACACCACGAAGGTGTTGACCACGCCCTGGATCAGGGTCAGCGTGACCATGTCGCCGTTGGCGATGTGGGCCACTTCGTGGGCCAGCACGGCGGCGACTTCCTCTTCGGTCATGCTTTCCAGCAGGCCGGTGGACACGGCGACCAGCGAGTCGTTCTTGAAGGCGCCGGTGGCGAAGGCGTTCGGCGCGCCTTCGTAGATGGCGACTTCGGGACGGCCGATGCCGGCGCGGTCGGCCAATTGGTGCACGGTATCGAGCAGCCAGGCCTCGCGCTGGTTGCGCGGGGCGTTCGGATCCAGCACTTGCGCGCCGGTGCTCCACTTGGCCATGGGCTTGCTGATGAGCAGCGAGATGATCGCGCCGGTGAAGCCGACGACGACCGAGAACACCAGCAGCGCCTGCAGGTTCAGGCCCTGCGCGGTGATGTATCTGTCCACCCCGAGGATGCGCAGCGTGGCCGACAGGACCAGCATCACAGCCAGGTTGGTGATGACGAACAGGACGATGCGTTTCATGCTTTTTATGTTCCTCTGCGAGCAGGATAGTCCGGCTTGGACTGCAAGGCGGGCCGCCAGTTCCCCGACCGCCGGCGCCGCCTCCGGTGACGGGGAGTATAGTATCGCTTTCCCTCGTTTCCCTTCACTTTTTACCTAGCGCAGGTCCCCATGCAGGCACTCTGGATGTTGGTGGCGTCAGCCATGTTCGCCATCATGGGGTCGTTCGTGAAGCTCGGCACCGAGCACGGCGCGTCGCTGCCGCTGGTGGTGCTGTTCCGCGGCCTGCCCTCGGTCATCCTGCTGCTGATCTGGGCCCGCGCCGGACGCCAGTCCATCGTGCCCACCAGCTGGAAGCTGCACCTGTGGCGCAACCTGTCCGGCGTCACCTCGATGTGGCTGGGCTTCTATGCCATCGCCCACCTGCCGCTGGCCACCGCCACCAGCCTGAACTACACCGCGCCGCTGTTCATCGCCTGCTGGATGCTGGGCTGGGGCGGCGCGCAGCGCGACGCCGTGCGCATCACCGCCGTGGCGCTGGGCTTCCTGGGCGTGATCGCGGTGCTGCGCCCCAGCATCAACGACGACCAGTGGCTGGCCGCGCTGCTGGGACTGACGGCCGGCGCCATGTCGGCCATCGCCATGATGCAGATCCGCCAGCTCGGCCGCATCGGCGAACCCGAATGGCGCACGGTGCTGTTCTTTTCCGTGGCGGTCTGTCTGTCCAGCGCCGCCGGCCTGGGCTTCGACGGCTGGGGCCAGGCCGACTGGCCCGGCTATGCCGCGCTGGTGGGCGTGGGCGTGGCCGGCCTGTTCGGACAGCTGGCGATGACGCGGGCCTTCGGCCTGGGCTCGGCGCTGCTGACCGCCGCCCTGCAATACTCCACCATCATTTTCGCGGCCCTGCTGGGCATGGGCCTGTGGGGCGACCGTCTGGACGGCCTGGCCTGGGCCGGCATGGCGCTGATCATCTTCGCCGGACTGCTGTCGGTCTGGCGCACCATGCGCGATCCCAAGCCGGCCTGAGTCCCGGCCGTCCATCCGAATTCAGCTAGAGGAGTCCGACCGATGACGATGACCCTGATTTCCGCCGCCGAACTGGCCGAGCGCCTGAGCGGCGCCGACCTGCGCGTGTTCGACGTGCGCCACGACCTGATGAACCACGCCGCCGGCCGCCAGGCCTATGGGGCCGGCCATATCGCCGGCGCCCGCTACCTGGACCACGAGACCGAGCTGGCCGCCCCGCGCACGGGCAGGAACGGCCGCCACCCGCTGCCGTCGCGCGCGGAATTCGGCGCGCTGATGGCCGCCCACGGCGTCACGCCGCAAACCCTGGTGGTGGCGTATGACGCCAGCGGCGGCATGTACGCCGCCCATCTGTGGTGGATGCTGCGCTGGCTGGGCCATGAGCGCGTTGCGGTGCTCGACGGCGGCTGGCAGGCCTGGACCGCGGCCGGCCTGCCCGTTTCGACCGAGCCGGGCGCGGCGGTGCGAGCGGGCCAGCCCGTCGAGCCGGGCGCTGCGCTGGCCGCGACGGTGGACGCCGCCACGGTGCTGGCCAACATCGCCCAGACCGCCTTCACCGTGGTCGACGCGCGCGCCGCCAACCGCTATCGCGGCGAGGTCGAGCCCATGGATCCGGTGGCCGGCCACATCCCGGGCGCGCTGAACCGTCCCAACGGCGAGAACCTGCAGACCGATGGCCGCTTCAAGGCGCCGGAGCAGCTGCGCGCCGAGTTCACGGCGCTGCTGGCGGGCCGCGATCCGGCCGCCATCGTGCACCAGTGCGGCTCGGGCATCACCGCCTGCCACAACCTGCTGTCCATGGAAATCGCCGGCCTGTCCGGTTCCCGCCTGTATCCGGGGTCGTGGAGCGAGTGGTGCAGCGACGCGTCGCGTCCGGTGGCCACGGGCGCGGCCGCCTGAACACAGGGCGCCGGCCCTTGCCGGCCATGAAAGGGAAAAGCCAGGGCGATGCCCTGGCTTTTTTTTGTGGCGTCCGGCCGATCTTGGAAAGCGCCGACCCCAATCGGGGCGCAAGAGTGGCCCTAGTGGATCGCCGCCAGCTTCGCCCGCGTCGACACGCTCTCGGCGAGCTCCAGGTAGTGCTCCAGCGAGGGCGTGATCATCCCGGGCACCTTGGCCATGTCGTCCCAGCGCCTCAGCCGAATCGCATCCGGCGCGCCCGGCAGGCTGGCGAAATCCAGCGCCTGGCCCGCATCGAAGCTGCCCCCCTGCAACGCCAGGCTGCGCTTCGAGTCCTCCGAGAGCGACGCTTCATAGTGGGGTTCCAGATAGCAGAGGTAGCGCTTGGCCTCGACGTGCAGCCGGATCGGCTCCAGCACGCCCGGGCCGAACAGGCCGCGCAGGAAGGGCAGCACGAAATACTGGTGCTTGTCGTCCAGGCCGCGCAGCGTGGGCGTGCCGGGCCGGTCTGCGATCAGATGGCCCAGGTCGTGCAGCAGGCAGGCGGTGATCAGTTCGGGGCCGGCATGGTGGCGCTCGGCCAGCGCGGCGGTCTGCAGCGCGTGGCGCAGGTGGCTGACGGACTCGCCGTCGTAGGAGCGGTGTCCGCGTTCAAGGAACAGCTGCTCGATGTCTTGCAAGGTCAAGGCCATGGTTGTCTCCTGAGTGGCCGCAAGGGGGAAGCGCTCGGCGGCCGGGCTCAGCCGGCGGCAGGCGCCATCTCCAGAAAGCGCGCGATCAGCTGCACCGGTTGGCGCTCGCGCAGGCAGTACAGGTATTCGTGCATCACGATCTCGGCGCCCTCGATGTCGAGCGCGGCCAGGTCCGGATGGGAAGGGATTTCGCGCGAAGGGATCAGGCTGATCCCCAGGTCGCACAGGATGGCTTGCCGGATCGACTCACGGCTGCCGATCTCCAGCGTGCGGCGCACGCTGACGCCGGCCTGTTGCAGCGCTTGCTCGGTGAGCTGACGCGTCATCGAGCCGGGCTCGCGCAGCAGCAGCGCGTGTTCGGACAGGTCGGACAGCGACACGCGGCCGCGCCGCGCCAGCGGGTGGTCGCGATGCGTGACCACGCGGATGGGGTCGGCGGCGATCAGACGCCGATACAAATGCTTGTCATCCATCAGAAACGAGGATGTGGCAATCTCGATCTGATAGTCGTGCAGCGCCTGCAGCATGCTCTGCGAGTTGCCGATGACCAGCGTCAGGTCGATGCCCGGATAGCGCTGGTTGTATCGGCGCACCGTGTCCATGATGTAGAACGGCCCGGTGGCGCCGACCCGCAGGTTGCCTTCGCGCAGGTCGCTGGCGTCGCGCAGCCGGAAATCGATCTCGGTTTCCTGCTGCACCAGCTTCTCGACCATCGGCATCAGGCTGTGGCCGGCGTCCGACAGCCGCATGCCGCGCCCTTGCCGATGGAACAGCTCGACGCCGTAGCGCGATTCGAGCTGGCGCAGTTGGCCCGTCACCGTGGGCTGGCTGACGCCCAGCTGAGCGGCGGCCTTGGTGACGGTTCCGCAGCGGGCCACGGCATAGAAGGATTTGAGTTCGGCGACGAGCACGGTACAGGCGAGGGGGGAGTGACGCGGATTTCGCAGGATCGCCAGTACACCAAAATAATTTGATGTTTTTATTACTGCATTTGCGCGAAGTGTCATAAACGCACAATACGCCGCTCCCATACTGCCGCTGTTCCCATACCGGAGGCGTCATGCCCCAACACGACAGCGACTCTATTTCGGCGGCAGCGTCCCCGGAAACGCCGCCCTCGGCGCGCAGCGGCCAGCCCGGCGCGCGTGGCGGCTTCCTGACGGTACGCAACCTGGTCAAGCGCTTCGGCGCCCACACCGCATTGGCCGATGTGTCGCTGGATATCCGCGCCGGCGAGCTGGTCTGCCTGCTGGGCCCCTCGGGCTGCGGCAAGACCACGCTGCTGCGCGCCATCGCCGGGCTGGAGCGCCAGGACAGCGGCGTCATCACGCTGTCCGGCCGCGACATCTCCCATGCCGAGCCGCAGGAGCGCGACTACGGCATCCTGTTCCAGTCCTACGCCCTGTTTCCGAACCTGACCGTGGCGCAGAACGTCGCCTACGGACTGAGCGGCAAGCGCGCGCACCGCAAGCACGTGGCGGGCCGGGTCGAGGAAATGCTGACGCTGGTGGGCCTGGCCGGCGCCGCCAACAAATATCCGGGACAGATTTCCGGCGGCCAGCAGCAGCGGGTGGCCCTGGCGCGCGCGCTGGCGCCGTCGCCGTCCCTGCTGCTGCTGGACGAACCCATGTCGGCGCTGGACGCGCGGGTGCGCGAACACCTGCGCATCGAGCTGCGCGCGCTGCAAAAACGCCTGTCCATCACCACGCTGATGGTCACGCACGATCAGGAAGAGGCCATGGTCATGGCCGACCGCATCGCCGTCATGAACGGCGGCGTCATCGAACAGTTCGGCACGCCGCGCGAACTCTACCGCCAGCCCGGCTCGGCCTTCATCGCCGACTTCGTGGGCGAGGCCAACTGGCTGCCGTTCGAGCGCATCGACGCGCACCGCGCCCGCGTGGGCCGCCAGGAACTGGCCGTGGACGAGGCGCTGGACGCCGCGTCCGGCCGCCTGTTCGTGCGCCCCGAGGCCGTGCGCGTCAGCGCCGTGCGGCCGGAACAGCCCAACGCCATGCTGGCCGACGTGCTCGACGGCGTGTTCCTGGGCCGTGGCTACCGCCTGGCCTTGCGCCTGGAAGGCGTGCCCGGCGCCACCGTGCATTCCATCGTGTCCCCCGAAACCGGAGACGCCCTGCTGGGCCCTCACGCTGCCAGCCGCTGCTGGGTGGAGCTGCCGCGCCATGCGATTCGCGCCTACGCTTGACGCGGGTTCCGCGCCCGACGCCGACGCCGCGCCCGCCGCCGTGAGCCAGCCGCCCGTGACGCCCGTCGCCTCGTTTCCCGCGCTGGGCCGCCGCCCGCTGCCGCGCTGGGTCGGCTCAGCCGGCCTGGGCCTGGGGCAGGGCGCGCTGGTGCTGGGGCTGGCGCTGTTCCTGGCGCTGCCGCTGCTGGCCATCCTGATCAAGTCCGTGACCGACGGCGACGGCGCCTGGGTCGGGCTGTCCGTGATGACCGGCATCATCGCCGGCGACGGCTTTCTCGCCATGGTCGGGCGCAGCCTGGCCGTGGGCCTGGTCACCACGCTGCTGGTGGTGCCCGCCGCCTATGCCTTCGCCTACGGCCTGACGCGCACGCGCCTGCCCGGCAAGGGCCTCTTGCGCATCACGGCGCTGCTGCCGCTGCTGGCGCCGTCGCTGCTGCCCGGCATCGCGCTGGTGTACCTGCTGGGCAACCAGGGCCTGCTCAAGGGCCTGACCGGCGGCGCCACCATCTATGGCTTCTGGGGCATCGTGGTCGGCGAGGCTTTCTATACCTTCCCGCACGCGCTGATGATCCTCCTGACCGGCCTGGCCCTGGCCGACGGCCGGCTCTACGACGCCGCCCGCGCCATGGGCGCCGGACACTGGCGCACCTTCATGACCGTGACCCTGCCCGGCACGCGCTATGCCGTGTTCTCGGCCTGCTGCGTGGTGTTCACGCTGACCGTCACCGACTTCGGCGTGCCCAAGGTGGTGGGCGGCGATTACAACGTGCTGGCCATGGAGGCTTACAAGGCGGTGGTCGGCCAGCAGAACTTCTCCAAGGGCGCGGCCATCGGTCTGATGCTGCTGCTGCCCGCCGTGCTGACCTTCGTGCTGGACCGCCGCCTGCGCGCCCGCCAGGGCGCTCAGATGAGCGGCCGCGCCCAGCCCTACGCGGCGGGCCCGAACCGCCGGCGCGACGCGGCCTTCCTGGCGCTGGCCTGCGTCATGGCGGCGCTGATCCTGCTGATCGTGGGCGTGGCCGTGTGGGCCTCGTTCGTGAAGATGTGGCCGTACAACCTGTCCATGTCGCTGCGTTCCTACGACTTCGACAACATGGACGGCGGCGGCTGGCTGGCCTGGCGCAACAGCCTGGAGCTGGCGTTCTGCACGGCCCTGCTGGGCACGGCGGCGGTGTTCAGCGGCGCCTGGATGATGGAAAAGGTGCCGGCGCGCGGCGCCGCCGCCCGCGGCTTGCGCGGCCTGGCCGGCATGCTGGCGCTGATGCCCATGGCGGTGCCGGGGCTGGTGCTGGGCCTGGGCTACATCTTCTTCTTCAACAGCCCGTCCAATCCGCTGAACCTGCTGTACGGCACCATGCCGCTGCTGATCCTGTGCACCATCGTGCACTTCTACACCAGCGCCCACCTGACCGCGACCACGGCGCTCAACGCGCTGGATCCGGAGTTCGAGGCCGCCTCGGCCTCGCTCAAGGTGCCGCGCCTGACCACGTTCCTGCGCGTCACGCTGCCGATGTGCCTGCCCGCGGCGCTGGACGTGGCCCGCTACCTGTTCGTGTCCGCCATGACGACGGTGTCCGCCGTGGTGTTCCTGTACAGCCCCAAGACCGTGCTGGCCGCGGTGGCGGTGCTGAACATGGACGACGCCGGCTTCATCGGCCCGGCCGCCGCCATGTGCGCCGTGATCATGGCCAGTTCGGCGGTCGCCTCGCTGGTGCTGCACCTGGCCAGTCGCGCCATGCTGGCGCGCACCCAGGCCTGGCGCCGCCCGGCCTCCGCCTGACCGCAACGATTCAAGACAAGGATGACTACATGACTGCCAAAACCCTGCCTGTCCGCCTGGAGGCGGTGATCTTCGACTGGGCCGGCACGCTGGTCGACTTCGGCTCCTTCGCGCCCACCAAGGTGTTCGTCGATGCCTTCGCGCAGTTCGGCGTGGAGATGTCGCTGGAAGTGGCCCGCGGCCCCATGGGCATGGGCAAGTGGGACCACATCCGCACGCTGTGCGACCTGCCCGCCATCGCGTCCCAGTACGAGGCGCGCTTCGGCCGCCTGCCGACCGATGACGACGTCACCGCCATCTACGAACGCTTCCTGCCCATGCAGCTGGAAAAAGTGGCGCAGTACTCGGCCGCGATTCCCGGCGCCGCCGAACAGCTGCGCGCGCTGCGCCAGCGCGGCCTGAAGATCGGCTCTTGCTCGGGCTACCCGGCCAGCGTGATGCGCCGCGTGATCGAGCGCGCCGCCACCGAGGGGCTGGAACCCGAATGCATCGTCGCCAGCGACGAGGTGCCGCGCGCGCGCCCCGCGCCGGCCATGGCGCTGAAGAACGTGATCGAACTGGGCCTGTCCGACGTGGCCGCCTGCGTCAAGGTCGACGACACCGCCCCCGGCATCGAGGAAGGCCGCCGCGCCGGCATGTGGACGGTGGGCCTGCTGCTGTCCGGCAACGCCGCCGGCCTGACGCTGGAGGAATACCTGAGCCTGGACGAGGCCGGCCGCGATGCCGCCCGCGTCAAGGCCGACGCCGAGCTGTCCGGCGCCGCGCCGCATTACCTGATCGACACGGTGGCCGACCTGCCGGCCGTGATCTCCGACATCGAACGCCGGCTGGCGGCGGGCCAGCGTCCCTGAGCTGCACGCCACTATTTTTTCCCTGCGACGTTTTCGCACGACCTGCGCGGCGGCCATCCGGCCAGCCGCGTGACCTTCATCAGTCTTTTTTCCGCTCATCCACGGAGTACACACATGAATCGCTACAAGCTGCTTGCCCTGGCCGCCGCCCTGTCGGGCGTGATGGGCGCCGCCTCCGCCGAGACCACGCTGACGGTCTACACCGCGCTGGAAGCCGACCAGATCAAGGCCTACCAGGCCGCGTTCGAGAAGGCCAACCCCGACATCAAGATCCAATGGGTGCGCGATTCCACCGGCATCATCACCGCCAAGCTGCTGGCCGAGAAGAACAACCCCAAGGCCGACGCCATCTGGGGCCTGGCCGGCACCTCGCTGGGCCTGATGGACAAGGAAGGCATGCTGCAGCCCTACGCCCCCAAGGGCCTGGACCAGATCGCCGCCAACATGCGTGACGCCAAGGCCGAGCCCGCCTGGGTCGGCATGGACGGCTTCGCCGCCGCCATCTGCTTCAACACCGTCGAGGCCGAAAAGCAGAAGCTGCCCAAGCCCACGTCGTGGCAGGACCTGACCAAGCCCGTGTACGCCGGCAAGATCGTCATGCCGAACCCGGCCTCGTCGGGCACCGGCTTCCTGGACGTCAGCGCCTGGCTGCAGATCTTCGGCGAAGAGAAGGGCTGGGCCTACATGGACGCCCTGCACAAGAACATCGGCTCGTACACGCACTCGGGCTCCAAGCCTTGCAACCTGGCCGCCTCGGGCGAGTTCCCGATCGGCGTCTCGTTCGACTACCGCGCCGCCAAGCTGAAGGCCGACGGCGCGCCGGTCGAAGCCGTGTTCCCGTCGGAAGGCCTGGGCTGGGAAGTCGAAGCCACCGCCATCGTCAAGGGCACCAAGAACCTGGAAGCCGCCCGCAAGCTGGCCGACTTCTCCGCCAGCCGCGAGGCCAACGAGCTGTACAAGGCCAACTTCGCCGTGCTGGCCATCCCGTCGATCGCCACGTCCAACCCGAACCTGCCGGCCGACCTGACCAAGCGCATGATCAAGAACGACTTCACCTGGGCCGCCACCAACCGCGACCGCATCATCGCCGAGTGGACCCGCCGCTACGACGGCAAGTCCGAGCCGAAGAAGAAGTAAGCAGGCCGCTTTTTTATTCAATCTTGTCTTTCAACTTCCGATAGCGCGCGCCATCCCCGATGCTTGCAATAGGCATTGCCCGTGGGGCCGCACGGAGCCGGCTTTGCCGGTCCGTCGCGGCGCCCCCTGGGGGGAAGCGCGTAGCGCTTCGGGGGGGGACCCTCTCATGAATTTTGACGTAATCGTGGTGGGCGCGGGCATGCTCGGCATCGCGCACGCCTGGGCGGCCGCCAAGCGCGGCCTGTCGGTGGCCGTGATCGAGCGCAGCCGTCAGGCGCACGGCGCCACGATCCGCAATTTCGGCCAGGTCATCGTGACCGGCCAGGCGCCCGGCATGATGCTGTCGCATGCGCAGCAGGCGCGCGAACTGTGGCTGGACCTGGCCGCCAAGGCGGGCTTCCATGTGCGCGCCAACGGCGCGCTGGTGCTGGCGCGCAATACCGACGAAGCCGACGTGCTGCAGGAGTTCGCCGACACCCGCCTGCAACAGGAAGGCTATCGCGCCGAGCTGCTGTCGGGCCGCGAGGTCGCCGGCCTGTACGACGGCCGCCTGGCGCATCACTGCGCCGCGCTGCGTGGCCTGGATGACCTGCAGATCTATTCGCGCGAGGCGTTGCCCGCGATCACGCGCTATCTGGCGGAATCGCTGGGCGTGACCTTCATCACCGGCACGCTGGCGCGCGCGGTGGAGCAGGGCGTGGTGGCGACCACCGCCGGCGAGTTCCGTGGCAATCACGTGTTCGTCTGCCCCGGCCATGATTACCTGACGCTGCTGCCGGAACGCTTCGCGCCGCTGAACCTGGAGGTCACGCGCCTGCAGATGCTGCGCGCGGCCTTCGAGTCGGCTCCGTTCGCGCTGGACCGGCCGCTGTTGACGGGCCTGTCCTGCGTGCATTACGGCGCGTTCTCGGACCTGCCGTCCGCGCTGGCGCTGCGCGAGGTGATCCAGGCGCGCACGCCCATGCTGCTGGACAACGGCATCCACCTGCTGGTCAGCCCCACGCCCTATGGCGAACTGATCATCGGCGATTCGCACCAGTACGGCCAGGACGCGCCGCCGTTCAACGACGAGGCGGTCGACAACGCCATGCTGGATCTGGCCTCGCAGGCGCTGGGCGCGCGGCTGCGCGTGGTCGAGCGCTGGCAGGGCGTGTACGGCGCGCACGGCCCGGCGCCGTTCTCGGTCATGCCGGTGGACGACGCGACCACGGTCGCCGTGATGCATTCGGGCGTGGGCATGACGGTGGGCCTGGCGATCGGCGAGCGCACGGTCGCTGGCGTCACCGGACGCTGATGCCGGCTGCGGGCTGTAAAACGGGCTGCAATTCGGGCTGCAATTCGGGCTGAAAACCGGGCCGGAAAAGACAAGGGCCTCGCGGATATCCGCGAGGCCCTTGTGCGTGAGGCGGCTCGGAAGCAGGCTTGGGGGCGGGCTTCAGGGCTCTCCCATGGTGCGCCGGTACCATTCGTGGAAGTGCTGCATGCCGTCTTCCATGGGCGACTGGTACGGGCCGGTCTCGTTCACGCCGCGCAGCATCAGGGCCTTGCGGCCGGCGTCCATGCGTTCGGCGATCTCGTCGTCCTCGATCGCCGTTTCCATGTAGGCCGCGCGCTGCGCCTCGACGAACTCGCGCTCGAAGGCGGCGATTTCCTCGGGGTAGTAGAACTCGACCACGTTCACCGTTTCCTGCGGGCTCTTCGGGTACAGCGTGGACAGCACCAGCACGTGCGGGTACAGCTCGATCATGTGGGTCGGGAAATACGTGACCCAGACCGCGCCGAAATCGGGCGCGTCGCCCTCGCGGAACGACAGCAGCCGGTCATGCCACTGCTTGTAGACCTCGGAACCCGGCTGGGCCAGCGCGTTGTGCACGCCGACTTTCTGCAGGCTGTACCAGTCGTTGAATTCCCAGGTCAGGTCGTCGCAGGTGACGAAGCGGCCCAGGCCCGGATGGAACGGGCCGACGTGGTAGTCCTCCAGATAGACCTCGATGAAGGTCTTCCAGTTGTAGTTGCACTGGTGCACTTCCACGTGGTCCAGCACGTAGTCGCCGAAGTCGAACTCCGGCCGCGCGAACAGCGGCGCCATGTCCGAGGCGGGATCGCGCGGGCCTTCGAACAGCAGGCCGTGGCAGTCGCGCAGGCGGAACTTCTGCAGGTTCATGCAGGGCGTGGTGTCGAACTGCGGCGCGCCCAGCAGCTCGCCCTGGTTGTTGTAGGTCCAGCGGTGCAGGGGGCAGACGATGTTGCCCCCGGTGGCCTTCAGGCTGCCGTGCGTGTTGCAGTTGCCGGCCACGTTGCCGGTTTCTCCGCCAAGCATCAGCGCCTGACGGTGGCGGCAGACATTTGAGATGAGATCGACGCCTTGCTGGTTGCGAACCAGCACACGCCCTCCGTTTTCCTGGACCAAGGTACGCCAATCCCCCACTTCGGGCACCAGCTTCTGGTGGCCGACGTACTGCGAGGATTGCTTGAAAATGAGTTCTTGCTCGCGGGCAAAGAGGGCTTCGTCAAAATACGCGCTGACGGGTAGCTGGGTGCGAGCTGGCACGACATGTGCCATCCGACCGATGTCGGTCATGATTCCCTCCGCTCGGGTAAAAAAGCCAGGCGGGCTGAGCTTTGCCTGCAGCCCTGGCCGTATCCCACCTTGGGATCGCCCCGGGCCTCGCGGGTTCCCCTGAGGTTCCGGGGAAGCGGCGGATGCCGTCGTTGCTGCCGACGCTTACCGCCGATGTTTCCGCTATCAGGGTCCGCTATGTGCCCGTTCTGGCGCGAAGAAAAATCGGTGTCTGGCCGATCAAATAAGGCGTGAATTGTACCCCAACCCTTTTTCCCGCGCCCATGATGACAGGAGGGACTTGGCGGGGCGAGGCGGGGTTGCGCTTGACCTGGCGCAAACGGGCGCGTCCTGGGCGCCTGGCGGCGGGCGTCGATCCATTCGGCCTACGCCTTTCAGACCAGCCTGCGGGTCATGGGATGACGCCGCAACAGCCAGCTGCTCGCGGCCGACAGGGCGAACACGGTCGCCGTCAGCAAGGGCAGCGTCCAGGCCGTGCCGTGGCCGCCGCGCAGCAGGCCGGCGCGCTGCGCCAGGTCCAGGAACGCCGGATGGATCAGGTAAATGCCGAAGGTCAGCGGCGCCAGCCGCGCGAGCCGGGGCAGGCGCGGCGCGTCCACGATCAGCTGGAACGCGGCCAGCGACATGAACGGCACGGTCAGGCTGAAGTAGTCGTAGAAGTAGGTGTTGAGCGTCCGCGAACTCGACAGCAGGTACACGCCCAGGGCCGTGGCCGCCACGCTGGCAGCCAGCATCAGGCCGGGGCGGGGGATGCGCAGCTCGCCCGCGTGGATCATGCGTCCGGCGACGAAATAACCCAGGTAGGGCAGGAACCAGGTCAGGAAGAAGCCGGGCGGGGCGTCCAGCGCGCGGCGGTACAGCGCGTCCAGGATCGCCAGGCCGAGGATGCCCACGACCCACAGGGCGCGGGCCTGGCGCGAACTGCGCGCCGCCAGCGTGCGCACCAGCGGCGCGAACAGGTACAGGCCCACGATCATGTACAGGTACCACAGGTGATAGTAGGGTTCGCCCTGGGCCAGCTTGCGCGGCCAGAAGGACAGGTCCAGCCTGCCGTCGTCGAACCAGTCCAGCGCCGTGCGCCAGAGCAGGTAGAACAGCGTCCAGAACAGCAGCGGCGCGCAGATCCGCGTCATGCGGCGGCTGTAGAAGCGGCGCGCGTCCTGCGGCCGTTCCGGGTCCAGCAGCAGGGCGCCGCTGATCATCACGAACACCGGCACGCACCAGCGGGCCGCCGAGTCGTACAGGTTGGCCGCCAGCCAGGCGCCGCTGCCGTAGGCGGCCGGGTCGCTGACCACGGTCGCTGCGCCATGCAGCATCACCACGGCCACGGCGGCCAGCCAGCGGGCGGCATCCAGGCGGGCGTATCGATCGTCGGATTCGGGCATCGGGCTCCTTGCGCGGACCGGGAAATGCGTCCGCTCGCGGGGCCGCGGCGCGGGCCGCAGCCTGCCTACACCCTAGCAGCCGGCGGCGCGCGCGTGCTGTATCGAGGCGTTAGCCCGCGCGTCAGGGTGTTCCTATTGCAGAGCGACGCCGGCCTGCTTGATGAGCTGCGAGACGATGGGCTGCTCGTTGCGGATCTGGGCCTGCAGCTCGGCGGGCGTGCCCGAGCGCGGATCGATGCCCATGCCCAGCAGGCGCTGCTTGACGGCATCGTCGGCCAGCGCGTCCGCCAGCGC
The DNA here is from genome assembly GCF_018195695.1 of Achromobacter sp. Marseille-Q0513. NCBI lineage: Bacteria > Pseudomonadati > Pseudomonadota > Betaproteobacteria > Burkholderiales > Alcaligenaceae > Achromobacter > Achromobacter sp. Marseille-Q0513. The sequence continues at coordinate 20,973 of NZ_JAGTJY010000013.1, forward strand.
CTTGCGCAGCCGTTCCAGCACCGGCTCGGGCGTGCCGCGCGGCGCCACGAAGCTGAACCAGGCTGTCATGTCGAAGCCCTGGTAGCCCTGTTCGGCCAGCGTGGGCAGGGCAGGCTCGGTCGCCAGCCGCCCGGGGCTGGTGATGGCGAAGACCTTGACCTTGCCGGCCGTGGCCTGCGGCATGCCGGTGGCGACCATGTCGAAGAACAGGTCCACGTCGCCGCTGATCAGCGCGGGCAGCGCCTGGGTCGCGCCCTTGAACGGCACGTGCAGGATGTCGATGCCGGCGCGCTGCTTGAACAGCTCGCCGGCCAGGTGCGACGAGGTGCCGGGGCCGAAGGTGGCGAAGGTCAGCTTGCCCGGGTTCTGCTTGGCGTAGTCGACCAGGTCCCTGGTGCTGGCGAAGGGCCGCTTGGGGCTGGACAGCAGCACCAGCGGGCCGACGCCCACCATGCCGATCGGCGCGAAACCGTCCGGATCGTAGGGCAGTTCCTTGTACAGGTAGCGGTTGGTGACCAGCGTGGAGTTGGTCGCCATCAATATGGTGTAGCCGTCCGGCGCCTCGCGCGACACGAAGGCCGCGCCGATGGAGGTGCCAGCGCCGGCCTTGTTCTCGACGATCATGGGCTGGCCCAGGTCCTTGGCCATGCGTTCGGCCAGCACCCGGGTCAGTACATCGGTGGCGCCGCCCGCCGGGAACGGCGAGACCACCTTGATCGGACGAGACGGATAAGTGTCGGCCTGCGCGCTCAGCGCGGCCGCGCCGAGCAGGGCGGCGGCAAGCAGTTTGATGCCAGTGCGAATCATGTTTTCCCCATGAAGTCAGTCGGACGGATCCTGGCGGCGAGGCCGGGCCGGCGACCGGACGCGCCGTGGGCAGGGGCGTTGCGGATGGCTTGCCAGATCTCTCGCGCCGTACTAAATTTCGCTTACTGAATTTCGAATAACGGAATTATGTTTTGTCATTCGAAATAAACTATAAAAACGAAGCGCACGAAAATGCAATCCTTTTCTGACCGCAAGCGCATCCCCCATCCCGCGTCCAAGCCCGACGAGAAGCTCGCGCTCAGCCAGCCCGCGCGGCGCAAGCGCGCGGCCGCGACGGGCGAGGGCGGAGCCTCGCCGGACTTCATCACCGCGCTGGCGCGCGGGCTGGACGTGCTGCGCTGCTTCCGCCACGGCGTGAACGCGCTGGGCAACCTGGACCTGGCCCGCCTGACCGGCCTGCCCAAGCCCACCATCAGCCGCATCACCTACACGCTGACCGAGCTGGGCTATCTGCGCTATCACCCGGACACCGGCAAGTACTCTCCGGGCTATGGCGTGCTGGCGCTGGGCTATGGCCTGCTGGCCGGGCTCGAGGTGCGCGAACTGGCCAAGGCGTCGATGACCGAGCTGGCCCGCCAGACCGGCGGCGCCGTGGCGCTGGGCGCCTTCGACGGCGACGCCATGACCTACGTCGAGGCCGTCCACGGCTCGTCCGCGCTGTACCTGCGCCTGCCAGTCGGTTACCGCGCCAGCCTGGACAGCGCCATGGGGCGCGCCTACCTGGCCAGCCTGCCGGAAGACGAATGCGCGGCGCTCGCGGCGCGCATGGGCGAGGCCGCCCCCGACGATGCCGTCATCTGCCGCGCGCGCGCCGAGCTGCGCGAGACCGGCTGCTGTTTCGCCATCGGCGAGTGGCAGTCGGACATCAACGCGGTGGCGGTGCCGTTCGCCTCGCTCACGGGCGAGGGCGTGTTCGTGATGAGCTGCGGCGGTCCCGCCAGCCTGCTCAGCGAGGCCGAGCTGCGCGGGCGCGTCGCGCAATCGCTGGCCGATGCCGTGGAAGGGCTGGCCGGCGGCGCCTGAGGCGCGCGCGGCCGTCGTCGCGCGGGGCCGGCCGGCAAGCGCTGCGGCCGGCGGTGGGTATCTCGTACAATCCACGGATTGATCCACCCGATTGCGTTCCCGGAGGCCCTTTTGGCCAAACCTTCACAAGCCGATCCGCAGGTCGACGACCGCCCCTTGCCCCAGGATTTCGAAACGGCGCTGGCCGAGTTGGAGTCGCTGGTCGCGGCCATGGAAGACGGCTCGCTGCCGCTGGAGCAGTCGCTGGCGGCCTACCGCCGCGGCGTCGAGCTCACGCGCGTCTGCCAGGACCGCCTGGCGCAGGCCGAGCAGCAGGTGAAGGTGCTGGAGGGCGACTTGCTGCGCCCGCTGGATCCGGCGGCGCTGGACGACGAATAAGACTCGGATGAAGCAGACTCAACTCGCATTTCCGGAATGGCTGCAGGGCCGTGTCCGCCACGTCGAAGACGTCCTGGACGACCTGCTGCCCCCGGCCGACGCGCTGCCCGCGCGCCTGCACGAAGCCATGCGCTACGCCACGATGGGCGGCGGCAAGCGCGTGCGCGCGGCGATGGTCTATGCGGCCGGCCAGGCCTGCCCCGTCAGCGGCAGCGTGCTCGCCATCGAGGCCTCGCTGGACCGCGCGGCCGCGGCCGTGGAACTGATCCACGCCTATTCGCTGGTGCACGACGACCTGCCCTGCATGGACGACGATACGCTGCGCCGCGGCCGTCCCACCGCTCATGTGCAGTTCGACGAAGCCACCGCCATGCTGGCCGGCGACGCCCTGCAGCCGCTGGCGTTTGAATTGCTGGCGTCGATGCCGATCGCGCCCGCGCTGATCGTGCAGGCCACGCAGTCGCTGGCGCGCGCCGCCGGCAGCCAGGGCATGGCCGGCGGCCAGGCCATCGACCTGTTCAGCGTCGGCCGCGCGTTGTCGCGCGACGAACTGCAGACCATGCACAGCATGAAGACCGGCGCGATGCTGGCCTGCAGCGTGGCGCTGGGCGGCATCGTGGCCGGCGCCAGCTCGGCCTCGCGCCAGGCGCTGGACGTGTACGCGCAGGCCATGGGCCTGGCCTTCCAGGTGGTGGACGACATCCTGGACGTGACGGCGGACAGCGCCAGCCTGGGCAAGACGCCGGGCAAGGACGCCGCCGAGAACAAGCCCACCTACGTGTCCCTGCTGGGCCTGGACGAGGCGCGCGCCTTCGCCGAGGAGCTGCGCTCGACCGCGCTGGCGGCGCTGGAGCCGCTGGGCGACGCGGGCTTGCGCCTGGCCCAGCTGGCCGATTTCATCGTACTTCGGGATCGCTGATCCCTGACATGCCCGGCCTGGCTGCAGACCGGGGCAACGAACCGCAACAACAGCATGACGACAGGCATGACGACAGAACTTCTGGACAGCATCCAATCCCCGGCCGACCTCAGGCGCCTGGACCGCCGCGAGCTGAAACGGCTGGCCGAGGAGCTGCGCGGATTCGTGCTGGAATCGGTCTCCAAGACCGGCGGGCACCTGTCGTCCAACCTGGGCACGGTGGAACTGACGCTGGCCCTGCATCAGGTGTTCGACACGCCGCATGACCGCATCGTCTGGGACGTGGGCCACCAGTCCTACCCGCACAAGATCCTGACCGGCCGCCGCGCCGGCATGGCCAAGCTGCGCCAGCTGGGCGGCATCTCCGGCTTTCCCAAGCGCAGCGAATCGGAATTCGACGCCTTCGGCACTGCGCATTCGTCCACCTCGATCTCGGCCGCGCTGGGCATGGCGGTGGCCTCGCGCAACGCCGGCGTGCAGCGCCAGCACATCGCCGTGATCGGCGACGGCGCGATGTCCGCCGGCATGGCGTTCGAAGCCATGAACAACGCCGGCGTCACGCCCAACATCAACCTGCTGGTGATCCTGAACGACAACGACATGTCGATCTCGCCGCCGGTTGGGGCGCTGAACCGCTACCTGGCGCGCCTGATGTCGGGCCGCTTCTACGCCGCCGCCAAGAACGTCGGCCGCGCCGTGCTGCAGCACGTGCCGCCGGTGCTGGAACTGGCGCGCCGCTTCGAGGAACACGCCAAGGGCATGGTCACGCCGGCCACGCTGTTCGAGGAATTCGGCTTCAACTACGTGGGCCCGATCGACGGCCATGACCTGGACGCGCTGGTGCCCACGCTGCAGAACCTGAAGGCGCTGCAAGGCCTGCAGTTCCTGCACGTCGTCACCAAGAAAGGCCACGGCTACAAGCTGGCCGAGGCCGATCCGGTGCTGTATCACGGCCCGGGCAAGTTCGATCCGGCCGTCGGCATCCAGCAGGCCAAGGGTCCGGGCAAGCGCGGCTTCACCCAGGTCTTCGGCCAGTGGCTGTGCGACACGGCCGAGGCCGATTCGCGCCTGGTCGCGATCACGCCCGCCATGCGCGAGGGCAGCGGCCTGGTCGAGTTCGAGCAGCGTTTCCCGCAGCGCTATTTCGACGTGGGCATCGCCGAGCAGCACGCCGTGACCTTCGCCGCCGGCATCGCCTGCGAGGGCCAGAAGCCGGTGGTCGCCATCTATTCCACCTTCCTGCAGCGCGGCTACGACCAGCTGATCCACGACGTGGCGCTGCAGAACCTGGACGTCACCTTCGCGCTGGATCGCGCCGGCCTGGTGGGCGCCGACGGCGCCACCCACGCGGGCAACTACGACATCGCCTTCCTGCGCTGCATTCCCAACATGGTGGTGGCCACGCCGTCCGACGAGGCCGAGGCGCGGCTGCTGCTGTCCACCTGTTATCAGCATCCCGGCCCGGCCTCGGTGCGCTATCCGCGCGGCGCCGGCCGTGGCGCCGCCGAGGCGCCCGGACTGGAGACGGTCGAACTGGGCTGCGGCGTGGTGCGCCGCGAGGGCCGCAAGATCGCCATCCTGGGTTTCGGCACGCTGCTGCCGGCCGGGCAGGCCGCGGCCGAGGCGCTGGACGCCACGGTGGCCGACATGCGCTTCGTCAAGCCGATCGACCGCGAGCTGATCCTGGATCTGGCCAGCCGCCACGACGCCCTGGTCACGCTGGAAGAGGCCTGCATCATGGGCGGCGCCGGCAGCGCCGTGCTGGAAGTGCTGAGCGCGGCCGGCGTGCAGATCCCGGTGTTGCAGCTGGGCCTGCCCGACGAGTTCATCGACCACGGCGAACAATCCGCCTTGCTGGCCGGCGTCGGCCTGGACGCTTCCGGCATCGAGCAGTCGATCCGCACCCGGTTTTCCAGCCTGCTGGGCTGAGGCCGGCGAGGTTGTGCGGCCGGCTGGAACAGTCTGTTCCGGCCCCGCCAACCTATAAAGAGAAGGGTTTTCCCGGGCGCTTGCCGGTGTATGGGCGATAATGGCTCCCTTCCAAAAGACTCCTGGGCCGGGCACGGCAGCGCCGCCCCGCCTCCCAGACAGGTAAGCCGAAATGAATTCTCCGATTGATCCCGCCATCGTGATGCCCGATGTCCAGAGCTCCACGGACACGCGTCACATCCCGATCCAGCGCGTCGGCATCCGCGGCGTGCGCCACCCCATGCTGGTCGAAAGCGCCGACGGTTCGCCCCAGGGCACCGTGGCCAACTGGACCCTCACGGTCGCCCTGCCGCCCGAGGAGAAGGGCACCCACATGTCGCGCTTCGTGGCGCTGCTGGAAAAGTACCGCAGCACGCCCATGACGCCCAGGCTGTTCCGCCAGATGGCGGCCGACATGCTGCCGCTGCTGCACGCCGAACGCGGCGACATCACCGCGGCCTTCCCGTACTTCATCAACAAGTCCGCCCCCATCTCGGGCGTGCAGAGCCTGCTGGACTACGAAGTGCAGTGGATCGCGCGAGCCCAGGGCGACAGCGTTGAATTCGAACTGATCGTGCAGGTGCCGGTCACCAGCCTCTGTCCGTGCTCGAAGGCCATCTCCGAATACGGCGCGCACAACCAGCGCTCGCACGTCACGGTCTCGGCCATCCTGGGTTCGGACATCAGCATGGACGGCGTCATCCGCCTGATCGAGGACGAAGGCTCGTGCGAGCTGTGGGGCCTGCTCAAGCGTCCGGACGAGAAATACGTCACCGAACGCGCCTACGACAATCCCAAGTTCGTCGAGGACCTGGTGCGCGACGTGGCCGCCCGCCTGAACGCGCACCCCGGCATCGCCCGCTACCGCGTCGAGGCCGAGAACTTCGAATCCATCCACAACCACTCGGCCTACGCCGTGGTCGAAGGCTGATTCCTCCATGACGCATCCGGCGGCCTCCGACTGGCCGCTCATCGCAGGATTGCAGCAATGGGAAGCGCGGCTGGCCGGGAAACTGGCCGGCCGCGGCCGTTTTGGCCTCGCGCTCTACGAATTCTTCCGCTTCGGCGCGAAGCAGGCCTGGGCCTGCCTGTTCGGCGGCCTGATGTGCGCGCTGCTGCTGGGCACGCACTGGTGGTACCCCAAGGACGCGCTGCTGGCGCGTTACGACTTCCTGACGCTGGCCGCGCTGGGCATCCAGGCCGCGCTGTTGCTGTTGCGCATGGAGACCTGGGCCGAGGCCAAGGTGATCCTGATGTTCCATGTGGTCGGCACCGTCATGGAGATCTTCAAGACCTCGGCCGGCTCCTGGATCTATCCCGAGGCCAATCTGTTGCGCATCGGCGGCGTGCCGCTGTTCACCGGCTTCATGTACGCGGCGGTGGGCAGCTACCTGGCGCGGGTCTGGCGGTTGTTCGATTTCCGCTTCCGCGCCCATCCGCCGCTGGCGGCCACGCTGGCGCTGTCGGTGCTGATCTACGTGAATTTCTTCGCGCACCACTTCATCGCCGACTTCCGCCTGCTGCTGTTCGCGCTGACCGCGCTGCTGTTCGGCCGCGCCTGGGTCTATTTCCGCATCTGGCGCGAATACCGCCGCATGCCGCTGCTGTTGGGTTTCGTGCTGGTGGCGCTGTTTATCTGGTTCGCCGAGAACATCGGCACCTTCGCCAATGCCTGGCGCTATCCCAACCAGTCGGGCGGCTGGGAAATGGTGTCCATCGCCAAGCTGGGCTCCTGGTTCCTGCTGATGATCATCAGCTACGTGATGGTCAGCGTGGTGAACCGCCCCGAGGACATCTCGGCCGCCCCTGTTGCCGAAATGCCGCGCGAGGGCGGGGAATCGGGCGGATCTGGCGCGTCCCTTATTTCTTAAGGCCGCCTGGCTTGCGTCTGACAGGCCAATAGGCGATAATCGAGAGCTTTCTTGCTCGACCGCTCATGTTTTTTGAGCAGCGGGCTGCCCCTTGCAAGCTTGGCGTTTCACTTTCAGGCGCGTTGAAAAGCGTGCTGAATGGCGAGGCCAGGCGAGCAGGACATCCTCAAGGAGTTTTACTCATGCGTCACTACGAAGTGGTGTTTATCGTTCACCCCGACCAAAGCGAGCAAGTGCCCGCCATGGTCGAGCGTTACCAAGCGCTGGTCACGGGCCAAGGCGGCTCGATCCACCGCCTGGAAGACTGGGGCCGCCGTCAACTGGCCTACCCGATCCAGAAGCTCGTCAAGGCTCACTACGTCTGCCTGAACATCGAGTGCGGCCAAGCCACGCTGGATGAGCTGGAGCACTCGTTCCGCTACAACGACGCCGTGCTGCGCCACCTGGTCATCAAGACCAAGAAGGCCCAGACCACCCCCTCGATCATGATGAAGTCGGTCGAGCGCGAGGAAGCCCGCAAGGCGTCGGCTGAAGCCGCTGCCGCCCAGGCTGAGTAAGCAGGGCTAGCGCGACCGCACCCGCGCAAGTCCGACAGGCACCGGCAGGATGAATAGACTGGAACTCAGCGCCCGCGTTCTCGAATGCGAGCCTTTGCGCCACACTCCCGCTGGATTGCCCGCGCTGGAATTGCTGCTGGCGCACGAGTCCGAAGTGGTCGAGGCTGGCCTTCCGCGCCGCGTCGAACTCACGCTTCAGGCCGTTGCGCTGGGCGACCTGGCACTGATGCTCAAGGGCATCGCGCTGGGCACCGAACTGCAGGTAGTGGGCTTTCTGGCCCCGGCCCGCAAGGATTCGGTGAAGGTCAAGCTGCATTTGCAGCAGGCGCGCAAGACCGGCGGCAGTGCAGGGCACGATCCGCTGGTGGCATGACGGGACAGGAACGGGGCGCATAGCGCCTTCTGATAAACGGATAGGTTATGGGGCCGACGGCATGGCCAGGCCCCTCAAACATAGAGGTACACATCATGGCTTTCTTCGGAAAACGCAAGGAAAAACGCAAGTTCACGCAGCAGAACCCGCTGTTCAAGCGTCGCAAGTTCTGCCGCTTCACCGCCGCCGGCGTCGAAGAGATCGATTACAAGGATCTGGACACCCTGCGCGACTTCGTGCAAGAAAACGGCAAGATCATCCCGGCTCGTCTGACCGGCACCAAGGCTATCTACCAGCGCCAGCTGGACACCGCCATCAAGCGCGCGCGCTTCCTGGCCCTGTTGCCTTACACCGACAACCACAACTAATCCGGGGCACTGAAAATGCAAGTCATTCTGCTCGAAAAAGTCGTCAACCTGGGTAACCTGGGCGAAGTCGTGCGCGTGCGCGACGGCTATGCCCGCAACTTCCTGATCCCCCAGAAGAAGGCCCGTCGTGCCACCGACGCCGCCCTGAAGGAATTCGAAGCCCGCCGCGCTGAACTGGAAAAGCTGCAAGCCGAGAAGCTGGCCGCTGCCCAAGCCCTGGGCGAGCGCCTGAACGGCTACCAGCTGAAGATCGTCCAGAAGGCTGGCGTCGACGGCCGTCTGTTCGGTTCCGTGACCAACGCCGACATCGCCGAAGGCCTGAAGAAGGCTGACTTCGCGGTCGAGAAGATCCAGGTCCGCCTGCCCAATGGCCACCTCAAGGCCATCGGCGAGTATCCGGTCCAGATCGCTCTGCACGCCGACGTCGTGTCCGACGTGACCGTGCTGATCGAAGGCGACCTGTCCTGATTCCAGGACGGCTTCGCTGAAAAAAAGCCGGCCCGCGCGCCGGCTTTTTTTCTGTTCGCAATTTTGCCAAAGCGTGTAGCCTGTCGGGCTTCGCCCGCTCGCCGCATGCGCGCCCAGGCCTTTCTTCCCGCCGTTGCACTTCGAGGATCCATTGACACAGCCGCCCGTTCACCACAACGCGCCGCCCGGCCTGCGCGCCTGGCTAGACAGCGTGGACGCGTCGCGCGAGCCCTCGGTGCGGGAAGTGACCATAGACGGCGTGCGCTGTGTCATCAAGCGGCGCCGGCCCAGCCTGGGCGGCGGCCTGTCATATGCGCTGCGCTACACGCGCGCCCTGTTCCTGGGGCTGGGCTGCAAGCTGTTCCTGGGCGAATTTCCCCGCCCCGGCGTGGTGCTCCGGAACGGCCTCGAGCACGAGGCCGAGCGGCTGTCGGCGCTGCTGCAGGCTGGCTGCCGCGTGCCGGAAGTCTGGTGGCAGGAGCGCGGCCTGCTGGTGCTGGAGTACGTGGGCGAAGACCTGGCGGACCTGATCCGCAACGAGGATTCCACCACGCGCCTGTGGCTGGCCCGGGCCGCCGCGGCGGACCTGGCGGCCTTCCACGCGCGCGGGCTGTGGCACGGCGGCGCGCAGATCCGCAACATCACGCTGCGCGAGGGCGAGCTGTGGCGCATCGATTTCGAAGAGAACATCGGTTCGGCGCTGTCGCGTCCGCTGACCCAGGCTTATGATCTGTTCCAGATGCTGGCCTCGATCACGTCGCTGCGCACGCTGCCCGACGACGTGGGCCGGACGCTGGGTAAACTGGCGCTGGACGTCTATTTCGAGCATCACCCCGACGCCGAAGTCAAAAAATGCCTGGCGCGGCTGGCGCGCGTGCTGCGCGTCATCGCCGCGCCGCTGCGCCCGCTGCTGGGCCGGCTGCCGTCGCGCGACGTGCAGGGCTTTTTCCGCGTCGCGGATATCTTGCAGCCTTTACTTTTGAAGCCATGACCAATCCTGCCGATTCCCAGCTCGAATACCTGCGCGTTCCTCCCCATTCGATCGAGGCGGAGCAGTCGGTGCTGGGCGGCCTGTTGCTGGACAACAGCGCCTGGGACCGCATCGCCGACGTCCTGATCGAGGAAGACTTCTACCGCCACGACCACCGCCTTATCTGGCATCACATCGCTCGCCTGATCGGCCTGGCCCGTCCGGCCGACGTGATCACGGTGAACGAGTCGCTGGTCAGCGCCGGCAAGGCCGAGGACTCGGGTGGCCTGGCCTACCTGAACGCCCTGGCGCACAACACGCCGTCGGCCGCGAACATCCGCCGCTACGGCGAGATCGTGCGCGAGCGCGCCATGCTGCGCAAGCTGGTGTCGATCGCCGACGAGATCTCGTCGGCGGCCATGAACCCGCAGGGCAAGGAAGCGCGCCAGCTGCTGGACGAAGCCGAATCCAAGGTCTTCCAGATCGCGCAGGAAGGCGCGCGCGGCGCCGCCGGTTTCCAGGAAATCCAGCCGCTGCTGACGCAGGTGGTCGAGCGCATCGACGAGCTCTATCACCGCGAAGGCAGTTCCGACGTGACCGGCGTGCCCACGGGCTTCACCGACCTGGACAAGATGACGTCCGGCATGCAGGGCGGCGACCTGATCATCGTCGCGGGCCGTCCCTCGATGGGCAAGACCTCGTTCTCGATGAACATCGGCGAGCACGTCGCCATCGAGCAGGGCCTGCCCGTGGCCGTGTTCTCCATGGAAATGGGCGCAGTGCAGCTGGCCATGCGCATGCTGGGTTCGGTCGGCCTGCTGGACCAGCACCGCATGCGTACCGGCAAGCTGATCGCCGAGGACTGGCCGCGCGTGACCCACGCGGTGCAGCTGATGCAGGACGCACAGGTCTACATTGACGAATCGCCCGCGCTCAGCCCCATGGAAGTGCGCGCCCGCGCGCGACGCCTGGCGCGCCAGTGCGGCCAGCTCGGGCTGATCATCATCGACTACCTGCAGCTGATGTCGGGCAATGGCTCGGGCGAGAACCGGGCCACCGAAGTGTCGGAAATCAGCCGTTCGCTCAAGGGCCTGGCCAAGGAGCTGAACTGCCCGCTGATCGCGCTGTCGCAGCTGAACCGCAGCCTGGAACAACGCCCCAACAAGCGTCCCGTGATGAGCGACCTGCGTGAATCGGGCGCCATCGAACAGGATGCCGACGTGATCCTGTTCATCTACCGCGACGAGGTCTACAACCCCGATTCGCCGGATAAGGGCACGGCCGAGATCATCATCGGCAAGCAGCGTAACGGTCCCATCGGCACCGTGCGCCTGACCTTCCAGGGCTCCAGCACGCGCTTCCTGAACTTCTCCGGCGCGCAGCCGAAGGATATGTACTGAGCGCGTTGCGTCAGCGCCAGCTCGCCTGAACAAAAAACCACGCCGCAGCGTGGTTTTTTCATTCCAGGGACAGCGTGAAGATCAGGCCGAGGTTTCCGGCCGCTTGCCGTAGCGCGCGGCCAGCACGCCGCAGACCATCAGCTGGATCTGGTGGAACAGCATCAGCGGCAGCACGATGGCGCCCACCGCATGGCCCGCGAACAGCACCTGGGCCATCGGGATGCCGCTGGCCAGGCTCTTCTTGGAGCCGCAGAAGAGCAGGGTGATGCGGTCTTCGATATTGAAGCCCAGCGCCTTGCCGGCCAGCGCCGACAGGCCCAGCGCCAGCGCCAGGATCAGCGCGCAGGCCGCCACCAGCCCGGCCAGCGCCGGCAGCGGCGTGCTGCTCCACAGGCCTTCGTTGATGGCTTCGGAGAAGGCGGTGTACACCACCAGCAGGATCGAGCCCTGGTCCACGAACTTCAGCATGGCCTTGCGCCGGTGCACCCAGGCGCCGATCCAGCGGCGCGCGAACTGGCCCAGCACGAAGGGCAGCAGCAGTTGCAGCATGATCTTGATCACGGCGTCGAACGAGATCGGCGCGCTGCCGGCCTTGGCCACCACCGTGCCCACCAGCAGCGGCGTGAGGAAGATGCCCAGCAGGCTCGATGCCGACGCGCTGCACACGGCCGCCGGCACATTGCCGCGCGCCATCGACGTGAACGCGATCGCCGATTGCACCGTGGCGGGCAGGCAGCACAGGAACAGGATGCCCAGGTACAGCTCGGGCGTGACCAGCGGCTCCAGCACCGGCTTGAGCGCCAAGCCCAGCAGCGGAAACATCAGGAACGTGGCCGAGAAGATGGTCAGGTGCAGCTTCCAGTGCGTCAGCCCGGCGATGACGGCCTCGCGCGACAGGCGCGCGCCATGCAGGAAGAACAGCAGGCCGACCGCGATGTTGGTGATCCAGCCGAACACGGCCACGCCCTTGCCGTGCGCGGGCACGATGCTGGCGATGATGACGGTGCAGATCAGGTAGAGGGTGAAGCGGTCGGGCAGGAGGCGTGCGAGGCGTTGCATGGGGACGTGACGGGGGAAAAAGGCCGGCGGCCACAGGGGCCGCCGCGAGGTCCGTATTGTAGTCCCGCAAGGCGGGGCGTCGGCGGCGCCGGCCCCGCCGGTGTCCACGGGGCGAGGCGCCGGCGCGCCGCTACGGCGTCATGGCCAGGGCCAGGTCGAAGGCGGCGACCAGCGAGGCGTGGTCGGCCACGCCCTTGCCGGCGATGTCGAACGCCGTGCCATGGTCCACGCTGGTGCGCACGAAGGGCAGGCCCACCGTGACGTTGACGCCATGGTCCAGGCCCAGGTATTTCACGGGGATCAGGCCCTGGTCGTGGTATTGCGCCACCACGATGTCGAACTCGCCGCGCCGCGCGCGCATGAAGATGGTGTCGCCCGGCCAGGGGCCGCTGGCGTTGATGCCTTCGGCGCGGGCTTGGGCGATGGCCGGCTCGATGACCTCGATTTCCTCGCGGCCGAACTTGCCGCCTTCGCCCGCGTGCGGATTCAGGCCTGCGACCGCCACGCGCGGTTGCGCGATGCCCATCTGGCGACAGGCCCGGTCGGCCAGGCGCAGCGCGCTCAGCTCGGCCTGCGGCGTGATGCGCGCGATGACGTCGGCCAGCGCCACGTGGATGGTCACCAGCAGCACGCGCAGCTCGTCATTGGCCAGCATCATGGCGAAGTCCGTCGTGCCGGAACGTTCGGCCAGGATCTCGGTATGGCCGGGATAGTCGATGCCGGCCAGGTGCATGGAATGCTTGTTCAGCGGCGCGGTGACGATGGCGCGGATGGCGCCCGCCTGGGCGTCGTCGATGGCGGCGCAGACATAGCCGTAGGCGCCGCGTCCGGCCAGGGCGCTGAGTTGCCCCGGCGGCAGGTCGGCGGGCAGGGCGGGGCCGGGGCTGATGACCTCGATCAGGCCGGCGCGCAGGCTGGCCTGGCCGGGCGAAGTGATCTCGACCACGTCCAGGCGCGCGCCCAGCGCGGCCGCCGCGCGGCGCAGCGCGCCGGCGTCGCCGTACACCACATGCGGCGCGCGCAGGCCCTGCGCACAGGCTTTGACGACGATTTCAGGGCCGATGCCGGCGGCATCGCCCATGGTGATGCCCACGGGCAGCATGGTGTTCACGATATGCGTAGGGAAAGGCTTGCTTGGGCAAATGCTACACCCGGGAGCGCCGGCGGCTTACTTCTGCGGCTTCCCGTTGCCGTCGTCCTTGGGTTCGACGGCGGTGCATTCGAAGGTCACGGTGGCGCGCTTGGGCGTCAGGCCGGTGGCGCTGTTGGACGTGATCTTGGGCTTGACCAGCTTGCTGTTGATCGACTGGCAATACTCATCGGCGCGTTGCAGGGTCTGGTTCTTCAGCTCGACCCAGGTCAGCCACCGCGCGCCCGCGCTGTTGGTGACGCTGTAGGTGTGCTTGTCGACCTGCGTCACTTCGCCCATGCCCGCGCAGGCGGACAGCAGGACGAGCAGGGCGGCGGCGGGGGCGAGGCGTGCGAGCATGGGGATGGAATGTCCGGTTGGGAATGTTTCCCAGATTACAACACGGCGCGGGCCGCGCCGCGCGGCGTCCGGCGCGGCCAATGACCGCGTCGATGGCCTCAGGGCGCGGCCACGGCGCTGCGGCGGTCGACCTTGCGGCTCAGCACGATGGACGTCTGCGTCTGCTTGACGCCGTCGATCAGGCCGATGCGGTCCAGCAGCGCGTCGAGCTGTTCATGCGTTTCGCAGCGCAGGAAGATCAGATAGTCGTAGGGGCCGCTGACCGAGGATACTTCCTCGACCTCGGGCATGCGCTCCAGCTCGCGGATCACGGCGGCGGGCGTCTTGGGCAGCACGCTGATGAAGCAATAGGCGCGCACCGCGGCTTCTTCAAGCAGGCGGCCCAGCCGCACGCCGTATCCCGCGACCACATGCTCGCGTTCCAGCCGCGCGATGCGCGCCACCACGGTGGTGCGGGCCAGCCCGAGCTTGCGCGCGAGGATCGCGGCGGGTTCGCGCGCGTTGGCCTGCAGCAGGCTGAGCAGTTGCCGGTCTATGGCGTCGAGTCGTTCGTTCATGCGCGGAAACGTCGCTGGCGGCCGGCCGGTGCCGGGCGGAGTGACGAACTTACAGGGCGGGCCGGCGCGCGTCAATGCGCCCGGCGGGCATGCGATCCTGGCCGTCCGGAGAGGCCCAGGCGTGGCGGGGCGGCTTCGATGCGCCCGATTCAGCCATCCGATTCCGGCGGGATGCCGCCTTGGTAAATGCGGCCGCCGAATTCGAAGCGGGTGATGGTCTTGCGCGCGGCATCGAAGATGCGATCGCGCGCCGCCTCGTCGGCCTCGGGGCCGTCGGCCAGCGTGAAGCGGCACAGGTCGATGCCGCTGTCATAGTAGGCCCGGCGCACCAGGGCGCTGACGCCGGCCTCGTGGGCGAAGTGCGCGAACTCGCGCAGCTGCTCCATTTCATGGAAGGCGCCGGCGCCGCTGACCAGCAGCATGCCGAACTTGTGTTCCTCGGCGGTCTCGGGCGGCGCGGAATCGTTGCGCGCCGTCGCGCCAGCGGGCGCGGGGTCGTCGTAGTCGAAGCGCGCGCCGGCTTCGCGCATCGCCGCCAGCACGCGCTGCCATTGCGCTTCGTCCAGCACCTGGCGAGCCATCATGTAGAACAGCCGCTGGCGGCCCAGGGCGCGCGGCTCGAGGCCGCCGATGTAGCTGCTCCAGGGGGCGGCCGCGTCCAGTCCGGCCAGTTCGGCCATGCGCGCGTCGCCGAGGCCCAGCCTGTCCTGCAGGCGCCGCAGCGCCTGGGCATCCGGGGGAAGATAGTTCTGGATCGTCTTCATGCGCGCCTCCGAGCCTAGCGTGCTGTCCCGCAGGTACGCCCGCACGAAATCCACCCCTAGCCGCCATGGCGTCGTTGCAAATCCTCGCGATACCTACGGGTATCGCTGCGGTTTGCGCCTAGCCCTGACGTCTATGGATGAATTTCGTCATGCGGACGTACCTACGGGACAGCACACTAGCCGCGCGGCCGCTGCGGGCCCGGCCGCGCAGTCCATGCTAGCGCGGCATCGCGGCCTTGCCCAGGGGGCAGGCCCGCGCCGGGCGCCGTGCTAGGATTTGCGCCGACCCCAATACCGCCAGGAGCAAGCGCCATGGATATCCAGGAACAAATCGCCGTCATCGTCCACACCATTTCCCATCAGGGCGGACGTATCGACGCCTTGAACGCGACGCTGCTGTCGATGCTGCATCTGGCCAAGTCCTCGCCCGGCCTGCGCGAGGCCATCGAGGCGCAGCTGGAGCAGAACTATGCCAGCCTGCTGGCCCGTTCCGAGAACCCGCAGTACGTGGCTGGCTTCGAGAGCGTGCGCGACCAGATCGTGGCCGCGCTCAAGTGATGGCGCGGCGCGCCGGACCCACGGCCGCTGTCCATGGCCCGGCCGCAGCCATGCGGCATAGTTACCCACATCTTTTGTGGACAAGCCTTGGGATAGCGCGGGTACAGCCTGGAAAAATCCTTTGATTACAAGGGCTTGTTCGCGCTGCTCAAGAACGGCGTCGGCCGGGCGCCAGAAGGAGCCGCCATGCGGGCCCCAAGCCGGGTAATATGCGCCCCCATGCGGAATCAGTATCGATTGGAAACACCGGGCCGGGCGTCGTACGCCAGGATCTCGGAAGCGGCAAAGCTGGCGGCGTTCGACCCCGGCAAACTTTCACCCGAGGCGCGCCAGAGCTGGGAGCGCCTGGGACATGACTTCAAGGCCTGGCATGACTTCGACCAGCGCCACCCCGTCCTGCGCCGCCTGGCGCTGCTGCCCGTGATCGGCGGCTGGTATCGCAAGGCCCGCCGCCGCCATGTGCTGCGGGGCGGCGGCAGGCTGCTGGTGTGACGGGGCGCGCCTGAGTCGCCCTGGACGGTCACGGCAAGGCGCCTTCCGGCGCCTCAGCGGCGGCGTTTCGCCAGCCAGCGATGGACCAGCCACACCACCGCCGCCACCGCCAGCGCGGCCGCGAGCTTGGTTTCGACGCCATGCAGCCGCCCCAGCAGCGACTCGATGGTCTGCCCGAACAGGTAGCCCAGCAGGCTGAAACACACGGCCCAGATGGCCGCCGCCACGACGTTGAGCAGCAGGAAGCGCAGCGCCGGCACGTTCGACACGCCCAGCGCGATCGGCCCCACGGTGCGCAGCCCGTACAGGAAGCGCAGGCTGAGGATGAAGCCGTCAGGATGCCGGTCCACCGCCTCCAGCGCCTTGGCGAAGGCCGGCTTGGCGCGCAGCCGCAGCACCAGCCTGTGATCGCGCCAGCGCCGGCCCAGGTAGAACAGCGCCTGGTCGGCGATCAGCGAGCCGGCGAAGGCGCACAGCATCACGCCCGGCAGGCGCAGCAGGTGCTGGTGCGCCAGGAATCCGGCGAACACCACCACGCTCTCGCCCTCGAGCAGCGTGCCCCCCAGCACCGCCCACAGGCCGTAGCTGGCGATGAACTCGTGCAGCGCCGGGCTCATGGCGCGGGCCTCCCACGGCCGCGCGTCACGCCTGCCCCGCTTCGACGATGCGCGCCAGCGTCAGCAGGGCGCGGTCGATCTCGGGCGTGTGGCGCTGGCCGCAGCTGATGCGCAGGAAGTGTTCGTAGCGGCCGCTGTTGGAGAACATCGCTCCCGGCGCCACGCGTATGCCCTGGCGCAATGCTTCTTCGAACACGCGCATGCCGGAACGGCCGCCGGGCATCTCGACCCACAGCAGCATGCCGCCGCGCGGCATGCTCAGGCGCGTGCCAGGCGGAAAGTGGGAGGCGATGAGTTCGGCGCTGCGGTCGCGCTGCGTCTTCAGTTCGCGCCGCAGCCGGATCAGGTGCCGGTCATACGCGCGCGATCCCAGGTAGTCGGCCACGGCGATCTGCGCCAGCGGTTCGTTGGGGCGGCTTTGCGCGAACTTCAGCATGGCGATGCGCGCCTTCCAGCGCCCGCCCAGCAGCCAGCCCAGCCGCATGCCCGGCGCCAGCGTCTTGTGCATGGACGCGCAATAGATCACGTTGCCGGTGGGGTCCCAGGACTTGGCCGCGGGCAGCGGCGCGTCGTCGTCGGTCAGCGCGCCGTAGGTGTCGTCCTCGATCAGCGGCACCTGCTGGCGTTCGCACAGCGCCACCAGCCTGGCTTTTTCAGCGTCCGGCATCACGCAGCCCAGCGGGTTCTGGAAGTTCGGCACGACCACCACGGCGCGGATGTTGCCGTGGGTCTGGAAGGCCAGGTCCAGCGCCTCGATCGACAGGCCGTGCTGCGGGCTGGTGGGGATCTCCAGCGCGCGCATGCCCAGGCTTTCCAGGATCTGCAGCAGGCCGAAGTAGCAGGGCGATTCCACCGCGATGGTGTCGCCCGGCCGCGCCACCGCGCGCAGCGCCAGGTTCAGCGCCTCGATGCAGCCATGCGTGACGATGACATCGTCGGCGCTGGCGTTGATGCCGTTGGCCAGCGCGCGGCGGGCCAGCACCGCGCGCAGTTCGGGATGCCCCTGCGGCGGCACCGGGCTGACCAGCGTCTGCGGCGATTGCCGCAGCACACGGATCATCGCCTGTTTCAGTTCTTCCATGGGGTAGGCCTCGGGCACGGCCGCCGCCAGCGCGAAGTTGGCGCTGACCGGATGGGCCTCGCATTTGGCGATGAAGTCCGAGACGCGGTCATGGATGCCCACGTACTGGGCGGCGCCCAGCGCCTGCCGGATGTCCGGCTCGGCCACCGGCGGTATGCCGTTGCGCCGCGGCTTGAGCACGAAATAGCCGGAACGCGGCCGCGCCTCGATCAGGCCGTCGTCCTCCAGCAGGCGGCAGGCCTGCAGCGCCGTGGACAGGCTGACATGGTGGGTGCGGACCAGGGCGCGGACCGAAGGCATGCGCTGGTCCGGGGCGAGCACGCCGTTCTGGATGGCGCGCCGGTAATGATTGGCCAGGCGGAGATAGAGCGGTTGCGATTCCATGCGCCGATCATGCTCCCCGTGTGTGGATGGCGGCTAGGCACAGATGCGGCCAAAGTACACCATAACAGCAGGGAAATCGAGCTTCTGCATCGGTACAGAAAGCCGGAATGTGTGGCTGTTGCGCATAGCAGGGCCCGCGTAGCCTGTCAGCATCGACAGGAGATGATCATGAACCCCAATTCCCCGCCCGGGCCTCACACGACGCGCCTGGATCTGGCTGCCGGCGCCTCGCGGACATTCCTGCTGCGGGCCGGCGCCAACATCGTCTGCCTGAGCGGCAGCCTGCTCATCGACGCGCCGCGCCTGCCCGAAAACGGCGCGCCGTGCCCGCCGCTGCGCCTGAACGCGGGCGAGGCGCAGGGCGTGGGGCACGGCGGCGTGCTGCGCGTCACCGCCATCGGCGCCGCCCCGCTGGTCTGCCTGAATCCGCCGGGCTGGACGGCCCGGCTGGGGCACTTGCTGCGGGGTGGGCTGGCGCTGCTGGCGGGCGTCGCGGCGCGTCAAAAAAACGGGGGCGGAGTCGATGCGCTGCACAACATTTCAAAATGATGTATGATTCACACATCAGACGCGGGGTGGAGCAGTCTGGCAGCTCGTCGGGCTCATAACCCGAAGGTCGTAGGTTCAAATCCTGCCCCCGCAACCAGTTTCAGCAGCGTCGCCATCTGATGGTGACGCGATAAAAAGCCCCGAATGCGCAAGCGTCGGGGCTTTTTGCTATCCGGTCTCTTCGCAAGACGCCGGCCGGCACGCGCGCATCGGGAGCGGGACGGCTTCCAGGGCGTGCATGCCTGTCAGGCTGTCAGCCGTTTCTCGAACCAGTGATGGGCGTAGGGCTCGTCGCTGAAGGCAGCGACTTCCACATAGCCGGCCTGCCGGTAGAGCCGGATCGCCTCGCTCAGCGCCCGGTTGGTTTCCAGGCGCACGCTGCGCGCGCCGTGCTGGCGCGCCTGGGTTTCGGCCTGGGCGATCAGGCGCCGCCCCAGGCCCAGTCCTCGGGCGGACGGGCTGACCCACATCCTCTTGAGCTCGCAAGGCGCTGGACCATGGAACTTGAGCGCCACGCATCCCACCGGCTCGCCATGCAGCCGGGCCATGATCAAGGCGCCTTGCGGATGCCTGAGCTCGCGGGCATCGGCCGGCAGGCTGTTGTCCGGATCGAAACCGGCATCGAAGCGGGCGTTCAGCTCGGCAAAATACTGCATGAAACACCCGCGCGCGTCATCGCTGTCCGGATCCTCGACGGCGAAGCTCACCAGCGATGCCTGCAGCAGGCGCTCGACTTCGGCCATTGCCTCGACCAGCCGCTGGCGTTGCCCGTCGCTCAGTGGTTCCAGCACGCGGCAGGCGACCGAGTCCGACAGCTTCTCCAGTTCGTTTCTTTCGTCCAGGCCGGCTGGGGTCAGTCTGGCCCGGCGCACCCGGCGGTCGTCCGGGCGCGCTTCAACCAGGACGAGTCCCTGCCGTTCGAGCGAGACCAGGGTGCGGCTGAGGTAGCCGGAATCCAGGTTCAAGCGCGCCCGCAGCGTGCGCAGATCGGCGCCCTCGGCGCCGATTTCCCATAGCAGCCGGGATTCGCCCATCGGCCGGCCGCGTCCCAGGAAGCGGTCGTCGATCGCGCCGATGCCTGCGGCGACGACGCGGTTGAAGCTGCGGACCTGCTGGATGTCGGATGGGTTCATATCTCTGACTTTAGTCAGAGATATCGGTACCGTCAATGCCCGCGCGGCTCGCCCGTCATTCCGAGTACTCGCCGTCGGCGACGCGATTCATGTGCAGGGCGGGCGCGGCCATGAAATCCTGGAATGTGGCGATATCGCCGTACTCCTCGTGTTCGATATCCCAGTAGCCGATGCGTCGGGTCTTGGGATTCCAGACCAGCACGGTGTCGGAATAATCGCCGGACGAGCGGCTCAGGCGCAGCACCTTCTTGCGGCCGGCCTTCATCGGCACCGTGTCCGTCAGCGCGAAGAACTCCACGAAACCGAAATCGCAGTCGGGCAGTTCGATGCGTCGCTGCGCGCCTTGCAGGAAGTCGAGCAGGTCCGGCGCCAGCTTGTAGGGCTTGAGTTCATGCAGCCGGTTGGCCAGGCTGTGCAATTCCGGGGGTTCCAGCGACTTGAAATACGCCGCCAGCGCCGCGTCGTCCTGTTCGACCGCGACGGTATAGGGGCGGTCGCCGTCGCGATTGGTCAGCGAGACGTCCGCGCCATGCTCCACCAGCAGGCGGCACAGGTTCAGGTCGCGATTGCGGGCGGCCACCAGCAGGGGCGTCGCGCTGTCCGAGAACACCTGGTCGCGGGCGTGGAAATTGATGTCCACGCCATGCGCGAGAAAGAAATCCACCGCCTGCCGGTTGCGACTGAATACCGCCGAGCGGAAGGCTTCCCCGCCATGTCTGGCGGCGGTGTGCCCAAGCGCCTCGATGACGGGCAGGTGCTTGAGCTTCCTGCCATACAGCGCCTGCTGGTAGGCGTCGCCGCCGACCTTGCGCCGGGCATGGATGTCGGCGCCATGGGCCGCCAGATGCCGCATCAGGTCCGGCGTGCCGTAGCGGGCGGCCAGCGCAAAGGCGGGCGCGTCCGCGCGGTTCAGATCGGCGCCGCGCTCGACCAGCCAGTGCACGGACGTGGCGGCATTGGCGGCCAGCGCCAGCAAGAGCGGCGGCTCCTGGGTGTGCGGGCCCAGCACGATGGCGGCCTCGATATCGCAGCCTTCGGCCAAGGCGCGGTCCAGCGCGGCGACGTCGCCTGCCAGCAGCGCCGCCACGAACGGCGGCAGGGCCTCGAAATTGCCGATGTCGGCGATCTTCACCATCAGATGGAACTCCAGCCACGGACGGACCCTGGCTCCGGATTGCGTGAGGCGCATGATGCGCGCGGGCCATCCTAGCATGCGTGCCAGGCCGTACCGCGCCGCGGCGTGCCGGGCAACTTCGCCCATATCCATGTGCAGCATGGTCTTGACTTCAAGTCGACTTGAAGCGCCAGACTGGCGCCATTCCGCTGCCCGGGGCAAAGCGCGCCCGGGCCGGGAGGAATCGAAGGAGAAGCGCATGAGCGTGTGGGACGAGATGTACGCCGACGAGGCCTACGTATATGGAACCGAGCCGAACGCCTTCCTGGCGCAATATGCGGCGCTGCTGGCCGGGCCGGTGCTGAGCGTGGCCGAGGGGGAAGGGCGCAACGCCGTCTATCTGGCCACGCAGGGCCTGGATGTGCTGGGCGTGGACCAATCCGAAACCGGTCTGGCGAAGGCACGCCGGTTGGCGGCGGCCAGGGGCGTGCGGATCCGCACGGAGGCCGCCGATCTGGCCGCCTATGCGCCACCGCCAGCCACGTTTGGCTCGCTGGTATCGATATACGCGCACATGCCCAGCCAGATACGCAAGCGCTTGCACCACGCGGCCGAGTCCGCGTTGAGGCCGGGCGGCATCGTCCTGCTCGAGGCCTATCGCCATGAACAACTGGGACGAGGCACGGGCGGGCCGGACGATCCGGACATGTTCATGGCGCTTGCCGATCTGGAACGCGAGTTTCCCCATTGCGACATCCTGCTGTCGCGCGAAATCGAGCGCGA
This sequence comes from Achromobacter sp. Marseille-Q0513, assembly GCF_018195695.1. NCBI lineage: Bacteria > Pseudomonadati > Pseudomonadota > Betaproteobacteria > Burkholderiales > Alcaligenaceae > Achromobacter > Achromobacter sp. Marseille-Q0513. The sequence continues at coordinate 42,676 of NZ_JAGTJY010000013.1, forward strand.
CGTGACCGAGGGCGTGTTTCACACCGGCATGGCCTGCGTCGTACAGCTCATTGCCCGCAAGCGCTCCGAGGGCTGAGGCGAAGCGGCGGCGGGTCCCCGGCGGCCCGACCATGACGTTTGCGTCCGGTTGTTTCCCTGTCGGACTGCCCCGCCGCTTGCGCCAGGTCAAGCGCAAGCGTGGTCCGGAGTTTCCCCGATACCTTGCGGGCGCACGACAGGGCGGTGCTGAGCTACCATGGTTCCAGCCTGCGGCTTGGCCGCGAACAAGGAGGGTGCATGGGTACAGCAAAATACGATCATCCCGGTTATGTCGCCGACACGGGCGATGCAGGCAAGTATCACGTGGGCATCTGGTGCCCGCACGGCTATCCTGCCCATATCCATATCGGCAGGCCGGCCGATGGCGGCGATCCCCTGGCGCTGCTGCGCCTGCGCATACCGGACGGCGTGTTCCAGTCGCTGGCGGACGATCCCGAGACGCTGTGCCGTCGGGCGCTGGGGCAGGCGCTGGGCGCGGGCCTGCTGCGCACCGTGTCGGTGGACGGCGACTACCAGGAGATCCGCTTCGAACTCGACGCCGAGCCCTGGGGCGGCCCCATGCTGGCGGCGCGGGCCTGATGAGTTGCCCACAGCGGCTGTGGAAAAGCCTTGGGATAGCCGCTGTGCATGTGTAAATAGTGACGCAATAACAAGGGCTTGGCGCCGGCGCTCAATAAGTGTCCGATCCGGCGCCCGGCCCCCGTTCACCACCCCCATGCGACAATCGCAGCCGCCGCGCCGCCCGCGGCGCTTTTTTTTGTTTTTCCCACGCCATGATTCCGCCACGTTGCTCCGCATTTCCGTGCCTGTTCCGCCATGACCGCTCGCGGGCGTCCGTCGCTCGCGACGGACGCGCGGGGAAGGGACGATGAGCGCGGTGAAGGGCGACGCCAGGCCCTGGCGCGTGGCCGTGATCGGCGGTGGTCCCGCCGGCCTGATGGCGGCCGAGGGCCTGGCCGCCCGGGGATACAGCGTGGATGTGTATGACGCCATGCCGTCGGTCGGCCGGAAGTTCCTGATGGCGGGCCGGGGTGGATTGAACCTGACGCACAGCGAGCCGGCCGGGCCGTTCCTGGCCCGTTACGGCGATCGCGCCGCGCAGGTCGCGCCATGGCTGGCACGGATGGATGCCGCCGCCTTGCGCGACTGGGCGCAGGGCCTGGGCGTGCGCACCTTCGTCGGCACGTCGGGTCGCGTGTTCCCCGAGGAAATGAAGGCCGCGCCGCTGCTGCGCGCCTGGCTGGCGCGTCTGCGCGCGGCCGGCCTGCGCTTTCACATGCGGCATCGCTGGCTGGGCTGGCCCGAGGATGCGGCGGGCGGCGCCGCGGATCTGCGTTTCGATACGCCCGAGGGCGAGCGCCGCGCCTCGGCCGATGCCGTCGTGCTGGCCCTGGGCGGCGGCAGTTGGGCCCGCCTCGGTTCGGACGGCGCCTGGGCGCCGGGCCTGCGCGCGCGCGGCGTCGCCGTGGCGCCGTTGCGGCCGGCCAATTGCGGTTTCGACGTGGAATGGTCGGAACATTTCCGCGAGCGCTACGCGGGGCAGCCGGTCAAGCCGGTGTCCATGCGCTGCGGCGACGACGCGAAGGCCCGGCAGGGCGAATTCGTGGTCACAAGCAGCGGCATCGAGGGCAGCCTGGTCTATGCGCTGTCGGCGGCGTTGCGCGATCGCCTGCAGGCCGATGGCAGCGCGACCGCGGTGCTGGATCTGCTGCCCGATTGGCCGCAGGAAAAAGTGATGGCGGCGGTGACGCATCCGCGCGGCTCGCGTTCGCTGTCCAGCCATCTGCAGAGCCGGTTGGGCCTGACCGGCGTGAAGGCGGGCTTGCTGCGCGAATGCGCCGGTGAACAGGCGCTGCGCGATCCCGCCCTGCTGGGCGTGCGCATCAAGGCGCTGCCGGTGCCGTTGCAGCGCGCGCGTCCGATCGACGAGGCGATCAGCACGGCGGGGGGCGTGAGCTTCGACGCGCTGACGCCGGGCCTGATGCTGCGCGCCATGCCCGGCGTGTTCTGCGTTGGCGAAATGCTGGATTGGGAAGCGCCCACCGGCGGCTATCTGCTGACCGCCTGCATGGCGGGCGGGCTGGCGGTGGCGGAAGGCGTGGCGGCCTACCTGGACGCGCCACGCGGGGATTGATGCTTCAGGAGCTGGTGAGGATGGATGGGCTCGCCGGCGCGGCGCGCGGGGCCAGGTCGCTGACCACCTGGCCGACCACGGGCGGCGCGCCGTCCTGGGCCAGGATGCCAATGACCCGGGTAACCGAGCCGGCTTCCACGCGGGAACCCTGGCCCGGATCCTGAACCAGCTGCCAGATCACCGCGTCCGCGGCGTCGATGTCGGTCAGGCTGGCGTTGGATTCGTCCAGGCAGCCACGGGTGAATGCGGACCAGTCGGCCGCGCTGCAAGGCAGCCCGTGCGCCGTGGCCAGGCGCGCCAGCGCCAGCGGCGCGTCGCGCTGGCTCGCGGCCTGCTGGGCGGCGGCGCCCAGCGACACGTCCAGCGACAGCTGGCGCAGAAATTCCACGACGTTATCCGTATTCATCTTGCGGTCTCCCTCTCAAGCCGTTCAGGTTGGCGGGCGCGGTGGTGTCAGCCGGGCTTGCCGCCCAGCATCGACACCAGCGATTGCTTCAGGCGCGGCGAAAAAATGGGCACGGTGTGGGACACGCCGCTGCGGTCCACGCCTTCTTTCAGTTCGACGGACTGACCCTGGAACACTTCCGGCGCGCGGGCGACGTCGTTGTAGCGCGCGAGCAGCGCGTCCACATGGGACTGGGCGTCCGCCAGCGTGCTGCACGAAGCCAGTTTGCCGGCCGTGTGTTCTTGCAGGATGCGATGCAGGTCGTCAATGAAAAGGGCCAGCGCCGCCGGACCCCGGCAGCCGGGCTGTTCCCAGCCCCAGCTTTTCGGGGCCGTAGCGCCGGCCGTCGATGCGTATGTCTTGGTCATTCGTGCATCCTAATGCATTGCCGTGAAATGCGCGACAAGGGCAAGCGAGCGCCGGCCGGGGGCGCTGCGGCCGGCGGCGGCGAGCCCGCTTTCGCGGGTGGATGGCCGATGCTCAAGACGCGGGCTTTGCGGTATGCTGGGCTCGGTTTTCAAGCCATGAAAGGAGAACTCCATGAAGAACAAAGTCTTTCTCGTCATGCTGCTTTCGATCGCCGCGCTTTCGGCGGGCTGCAATACCGTCGCGGGCGCGGGCAAGGATATACAGCGCGGCGGAGAAAAGATCGAGGACGCCGCCAAGAAGTAGGCAGCCTCGCCAGCGTCTGTTCGCGCGGCGCAGGGCCGCGTCCGGGATGCCCAGGCATGCCGGACGCGGCTTTTTTTATCGCCGGGCCGCTGCTGGAGGGCGCGTCGCCTTGATGGCCGCAAGCGGGCGTCGCGCGTTTGTGCCCGGCCGGTCACGAATGCGGGGCTGGCATAATCGCGGGAATCCGAAAGTCTGAAAACGGGAACGATGATGCGCAAGTCTGTATGGATGGTGGGCGCGATGCTGGCGGCGTCGCTGGGCGGGTGCGCGAGCACCGGTGTGTACGAGGCCGATACCGCGCTGCACGAAACCTTCATCGTCGACACGAATTCGCAGGCCGCGTTCCGACGCGCGGGCGAATACGTGCGCGCCTGCCACGTGAATGTCGCCCATCCCTACAACGTCGCCTATGCCTGGAAGCCCAAGCTGGGCGAGAAGGGCGCGCCCGACGAGGTGCAGGTCTACAAGGTGGGCGAGCAGGCCAAGGTGCTGGAACTGATCACGTCCGAAGCCGAAAGCCCGAGCAAGGCCAAGGTGACGATCACCGTGGTGGGCGAGGGCCGCTGGGACAAGGCCGAGATCGCCGCCGCCCGCGCCTCGATCGAGAGCGCCACGCCGGCCTGCCGCCAGGGCGGCTGATCATGGAGCCGCGCTCGGGGCAGGGGCGGGCAGGCGCGATGGCGTTCGCGCTGTTCGCCGGCGCGTTCCGCCTGCTGGCCTGGATCAACGGCGGCGCGGCGCTGGTGCTGGTGTTCTTCATGTTGGGCGTGATCGGCTCGGACGTGGCCGCGCCCGATCTGCAGGCGCCGCTGGCGCTGTACCTGGCGGGTTTCCTGGGCGCCTGCGGCGGCCTGCTGTTTGGCTGGCTGGCGCAGGCCAGCCTGTTGCGGCAGGGCGACACCCTGCGGCCCGGCCGACGGCACTGGCCGGCCCAGGCGCTGGCCGTGCTTTTCTATGTGGCGAGCGCGCTGTGCTTCTGCGCCGCCTGCTGGCTGGCCGCCGGTTCCGCCGCCACGGCCGATGCCTCGGTGACGACGGGCTACACCGGCGTCTAGGGAAAATCGCGGGTAAACCCGTGTGCGCAAAAGTGTTGGACATGCACTTGCGTTGAGAATAATATGCGCAGTGCGTATATAAATCCTCTTCCTCGGGGCCTGTCATGACCATCTCCCAGCAAGCTTTCCTGCGCGACGCCATGCGACGCCTGAACCTGACGCGCGACGTCTTCGCCACCCGCATCGGCGTCAAGCGCCGGGCGCTGGACACCTGGCTGCTGCCCGAGGGCTCGCAGGAATTCCGCGCCATGCCGGAAGTGGTGCAGCGCTTCGTCAGCGAAATCGTGCAGAACGGGGTTTTGCTGGAAAAATATACGCAAAGCGTACAAGACGGCCCGCTGCGTGACCGCATCGCCATCGAAGGCAAGCATCAGCTGGTATCGGTGGACCAGTTCACGCGCGAATCGGTGGAAGACCTGTTCCGCGTGGCCGACATGATGCAGCCCATCGCGCGCCGCCAGAAGATCTCGCGCGTGCTCGAGGGCGCGGTGCTGGGCAACCTGTTCTTCGAGGCCAGCACCCGTACCCGCGTCAGCTTCGGCTCGGCCTTCTGCCGCCTGGGCGGCTCGGTCTGCGACACCACCGGCTTTACGTTCTCGTCCATGGCCAAGGGCGAATCCATCTACGACACCAGCCGCGTCATGAGCGGCTATGTCGACGCGATGGTGATCCGTCATCCGGACCAGGGCTCGGTGGCCGAATTCGCGCGCGCCACCAATATTCCGGTGGTCAACGGCGGCGACGGTCCTGGCGAACACCCGAGCCAGGCGCTGCTGGACCTGTACACGATCCTGACCGAGTTCTCGCGCCTGGGCAAGCTGCTGGACGGCGCGCACATCGCCATGGTCGGCGACCTGAAGTATGGCCGCACCGTGCACTCGCTGATCAAGCTGCTGGCGCTGTACAAGGGCGTGAAGTTCTCGCTGGTGTCGCCGCGCGGCCTGGAGATGCCTTCCTACATCATCGAACAGGCCAGCCGCAACGGCAACGTCATCGAGCAGAAGAGCTCGCTGGGCGAGGGCCTGGCGGGCGCCGACGTGATCTACGCCACGCGCGTGCAGAAAGAGCGCTTCGCCAACGAAGAGAACGAAGGCTACACGCCCGACTTCCAGATCAACCGCGCCATCATCGATGAATACTGCGGTCCGGACACCATCGTGATGCACCCGCTGCCGCGCGACAGCCGTCCCGGCGCCAACGACCTGAGCGTGGACCTGAACCACGATCCGCGCCTGGCGATCTTCCGCCAGACCGACAACGGCATCCCCATCCGCATGGCGATCTTCGCGGTGCTGCTGGGCGTGGAAGGGCTGGTGCAGCACTCGATGCGCGACGTGACGTGGCAGCATCCCACCCACATCGGCCCCGACGACTCGGCCTTCCACGGCCTGGACTGATCCTCGCCGTTCCGATTTTCCCCACGCGGCGGCCGCGCTTGCGGCCCGCCCCGGGCGATTTGAAGCATAATCCGCGCTGGTTTTGCCGTCGGGATGTCCTGGCGGCGAGTTTGTGTCGCGCGCCGCTGCCGGGCGCGCTTCGGGGCTAGCGGCCCTGATCCGGTCGGATGGTCCCCTATGTCTTCGAGCAGCAGCGCAATCCCCGTCACTCCCGCCGTTGCCGGCCAGGCCTGCTATCTGAGCGCATCGAATGCGCAGGCCTGGCAGGCGGTCTACCAGTCCGTGGACGCCTACACCCGAGGGCAGGTCGCCGCCGTGGTGTCCGATAGCGCCACCGCGCTGGTCGACGCCTTCTATTCCACGCTGTTGTCCGACGCCGAGGCGGGGCCGCGCCTGTCGCACGAGATCGTCTCGACCCGCCTGAGCAGCGCCATGAAGGGCTGGCTCAAGGGCCTGCTCTGCGTGCGCGACCAGGGCGACATCGCGGCGCTGATGGCGGCGCAGAAAAAGGTCGGCGAGGTCCATGCGCGCGTGCACATCCCCATCCATCTGGTGATGGCCGGCGCGCGCATCCTGAAGAACGAGATTGCGCTGCGCCTGCGCGCCAGCGACCTGGACGGCATGGCCGCGTCGGTGGCCACGCAGTACGTCTGTAATCTGTTCGACCTGGCGATCGAGCAGATGAGCCGCGCCTTCATGCGCGACGTCAACCGTGGCGCGCGCAACGACGAGGCCTACCGCTTGTTCGCGCTGGGGCAGAACATCTCCACCGAGCGCGAGCGGCAGCGCGCCGCGCTGCTCGAATGGAGCCAGGCCGTGCTGATCGGCCTGCACTACCGCGCCCCCGAGCAGGTGCTGCCGCGCCTGGCGGCCTCGGAGTTCGGCCTGTGGCTGCACCACAAAGGCGGCGTGCTGTTCGAAAGCGCGCCCGCGCTGCGGCAGATCATGGAAGCGGTGGCGCGGCTGGACGACGTGGTGCTGCCCGGCCTGATGCGCAGCGCCGAGGGGCAGGGCGCCATGCCGGACCTGGTGCGCGAGCTGCAGGAACTGGTGGCGCGCATCAAGCACCTGCTCAACGGCCTGTTCGACATGGTGGCGGAAATCGAGAGCGGCAGCGATCCGCTCACCAATGTGTTGAACCGGCGCTTCCTGCCCTCGGTCATCGGCCGCGAGATCGCCATCGCCACGCGCCAGCATTCCGCGTTCTCCGTGCTGCTGCTGGACATCGACCACTTCAAGTCCATCAACGATCAGTATGGGCACAGCGGCGGCGACCAGGTGCTGCGCCAGTTCGCCGAAGTCGTGCACCAGGCCTGTCGTTCCAGCGACTTCGTGTTCCGCTATGGCGGCGAGGAATTCCTGGTGGTGCTGGTGGACACGGGGCCGGAGGCCGCGATGCTGGTCGCGCAGAAGCTGGGCGCGGAAATCCGCCGCCACGCCTTCTCGGTGTCGGAGGCCGCCAATCTGAAGATCACGGCCAGCATCGGCGTGGCCTCGTTCGACGGTCATCCCGACTACGCCTACCTGATCGAGCGGGCCGACAAGGCGCTGTACCGCGCCAAGCAGGCCGGACGCGACCAGGCCGTCCCGGCCTGAGCGGCGGGGGGGGGGCCGCGCCCCCCGGGCCGCCGTGTGCCCGGACCTTGGCGACCATGCGCTTCCCGCGCGCGCCGGATTTCGGATAGCACGATGCAAAACCCCCGGAAGGCTGGATCGGAATCCAGCTTCCCGGGGGTTTTGGCATTCAGGCTTCGGCCATCCCGGGGCTGCGCGGGCAGCCCCGGGATGCGGCGTTCAGACGCGCTTCTCGCCGCCCAGCGCCTCGACCAGCTCGGCCATCAGCTTGGCCAGCTCGCCCGTCATCAGCATCATGTCGGAGTCGAACTTCTCGTCGTCGTTGGCGGCGATGGCTTCGTTGCCTTCCTTGAGCACGTCCAGCGGCGCGACGCGCTTGACGTCCAGGTTCTCGGTCAGCACGAAGGAGATGCGGTCGGCCCAGGTCATGGCCAGGCGCGTGCACTGCTTGCCGGACTGGATGTGGCGGCGCACGTCGTCGGCGTCGATGGAGTGCTTGACGTATCGGATCGCCGCGCCGCTTTCGCCGGACGAGCGCAGCTCGGTGTCCTGGTCGATGGTGAAGTTGGACGGCGCTTCGTCCTCGGCCAGCCAGCCGGTCATGGCCGAGGCGGGCGATTGGGCCACGTACAGGTTTTCCAGCGGGAACGGGTCGATGCACTTGGCCAGCAGCCCGATCACTTCATCGGCCTTGGCCGAGGCTGCGGCGTCGATGACCAGCCAGTGGTTCTGCGGGTCGATCCAGACGCGGGTGTCGCGGTACACGCTGAAGGCGCGCGGCAGCAGCTCGTCGGTGACGCGCTCCTTGATTTCCTTCATCTGCTTGCGGCCCGGCTTGTAGCCTTGCTGCTCTTCGATTTCCTGGGCGCGCGCCTTGGCGACCTGGTTGACCACGGTGCCGGGCAGCAGCTTCTTCTCGGCGCGCAGCGTCAGCAGGATCTGCCCGCCCCCCACGTGCGCCAGTCCGCCGTTCTCGCGCGGCGGCACCCAGCCCAGGCTCTGCATTTCGAGGTTGTTGGCGCCGGCGCTGCCGCTGGCCTGATAGGCATGCCGCGCGAGCGTTTCTTCCAGCTGCTCGCCCACGAGCGTCCACGGCGAGGAAAGGCGGTAGATCTTAAGGTTCTTGAACCACATGTGCGTCGGCCAAAAGGGTTGATTCTATACGACCCGGCCCACCCGGATCGACCTTGCGCTGCGCGCGCGCGACGCGACACGATCTGTCACTGACAGCCCGTGGCGCATGCGGTAACGTCCGCCGCAACGCTCATCGACACAAGGAGAACAGCATGAAATTGTCGACAATCATTGGCGCAGTGCTGATCGTGCTGGGCGTGGCCGCGCTGGCGTACAAGGGCTTCAACTACAAGTCCGAAGAGACCGTGCTGCAGATCGGCTCGGTCAAGGCCACCGCGGAAACCGAGAAGTCCGTGGCCATCCCGTCGTGGGCGGGCATCGCCGCCATCGTGGTCGGCGTGCTGGTGGTTGGCGTGGGCATGCGCCGCTGATACGACGCCTAGGCATTTCCCGAAGGCCCGCGCTTGCGCGGGCCTGTTCGCGCGCGCAAAAAAAAAGCGGCCCGGCGCTATGCAGGCCGGGCCGGTACGGGAGCACGCAATGCCGCGTCATAAAAGGCTCGCGGGGAACGCGACATTGGTGTCAGAGGAGCAGCCCTGCAAATCGTCTGGCAGGGGGATCAATCGCCAGGTGATTTGGCGCAAGGCCGTAATCTGAGGCGCCAGTCTAAGGGCAGGGGTCTGACAGCGTCCTGAATCGAACAGCGAGCGCGCGGAACACAGAATTCCATGTGCGGCATGGCGAAGCGACATGTCTCGCGACGCGCCTGCCGGCGCGGGTTCGCCGCGTGTGGGCTGGCCTTGCCGGTTCGACGCGGACAGGGCAAAAAAAAAGCTCCCGAGGGAGCTTTGTGAAAGGCCGGGCAGGCGCAGCAGTCCCGCCCGGCGGGGGATGGATGGTTTAGTCGTTGATGTCGTTGTCCTTGGTCTCGCGCACGAACAGCGTGCCGATGACCAACGTCATCACGGCGATGATGATCGGGTACCACAGGCCGTCGTAGATGTTGCCGGTGGCGGCCACCACTGCGAAGGCGACCGGGGGCAGGAAGCCGCCGAACCAGCCGTTGCCGATGTGGTACGGCAGGCTCATCGAGGTGTAGCGGATGCGGGTCGGGAACATTTCCACCAGCATGGCCGCGATCGGGCCGTACACCATGGTCACGTAGATCACCAGGATGGTCAGCAGCAGCACGACCATGACGTTGTTGCTCTGGGCCGGATCCGCCTTGGCGGGATAGCCGTGCGTGCGGATCGCGGTGGTCAGGGCCTTGTCCAGCTCGGCGGCCTTGGCCTTGAACTCGGCAGGCGCCAGCGTCTTGCCGTCGAACGAGGCGAACTCGTCGCTGCCGATCTTGACCTTGGCGACCGAACCGGCGGGCGCCGCTTCGTTCTTGTAGTTCACCGAGTTGCGGGCCATGAAGGACTTGACCACGTCGCAGGAGCTGGTGAACGAGGCCGTGCCCACGGGGTTGAACTGGAACGAGCAGGTCGCCGGATCCGCGATCACCGTGACCGGGGCCGAGGCCTGGGCCTTTTCCAGCGCCGGGTTGGCGAAGTGGGTGAGGCCCTGGAAGATCGGGAAGTAGGTCAGCGCGGCGATCAGGCAGCCCGCCATGATGATGGGCTTGCGGCCGATCTTGTCCGACAGCGCGCCGAACACGACGAAGAACGGGGTGCCGATCAGCAGCGCCACGGCGATCATGATGTTGGCGGTGTTGGCGTCGACCTTCAGCGTCTGCGTCAGGAAGAACAGCGCGTAGAACTGGCCCGTGTACCAGACCACGGCCTGGCCGGCGGTCAGGCCCAGCAGCGCCAGCAGCACGACCTTCAGGTTCTTCCACTGGCCGAACGATTCGGCGATCGGCGCCTTCGAGCCCTTGCCTTCTTCCTTCATGCGCTGGAAGGTCGGCGATTCATGGAGCTGCATCCGGATCCACACCGAGATGCCCAGCAGCACCACCGAGATCAGGAACGGAATGCGCCAGCCCCAGGCCTTGAAGTCGTCTTCGCCCATGAACGTGCGGATGCCCAGGATCACCAGCAGCGACAGGAACAGGCCGAGCGTGGCGGTGGTCTGGATCCACGACGTGTAGAAGCCGCGGCGGCCATGCGGCGCGTGCTCGGCCACGTAGGTGGCTGCGCCGCCGTATTCGCCGCCCAGCGCCAGGCCTTGCAGCAGGCGCAGCACGATCAGGATCGCGGGAGCGGCCAGGCCGATGCTGGCGTAGCTGGGCAGCACGCCCACCAGGAAGGTGGACAGGCCCATGATCACGATGGTGACCAGGAACGTGTACTTGCGGCCGACCAGGTCGCCCAGGCGGCCGAACACCAGCGCGCCGAACGGACGCACGGCGAAGCCCGCCGCGAACGCCAGCAGGGCGAAGATGAAGCCCGCGGTGGGGTTCACGCCGGAGAAGAAGTGTTGCGCGATGATGGCCGCGAGCGAGCCATACAGATAGAAGTCATACCATTCGAAAACCGTGCCCAGCGAGGACGCAAAGATGACGCGGCGTTCATCCTTGGTCATCGGGCGCGGATCCGCGGAGGGACCGCGGCCTGCCACAGTGGTTGTGCTCATGATGTCTCCTCGTTTTTGTCGCCGGCGGTTTTTTTCGCCGTGCCTGACCCTCCGCCGGCGAGGCCGACATCGAGCTATACGCAAGGTAGGGAATGAGACTGACTCGGTTCTGACGTAACCCTTACCTGAGGCTTAAATTTGCAACAAAAAGAAACTGCTTCATAGGGAGGCTAGGGATAGCACTTAGGAACCAATGGCGTGGGCGTCGCGCTGTTTTGGGCTCGCGGCAAGCCGCCGCGGCCATTGGAACGAGATTTTTGTGGGGGTGTGTCCGCGGGGCGGCGCGCTAGGCGTCGGCGGACGGGTCTGGTTCCGCGTACAGCGGGAAGGCGACGCGGATGCGGGTGCCCGGCAGGTCGGAATAGGGGCTCGGATGGTCGCTGATGACGACCGTGGCCTGGTGGGTCTGCGCGATCTCGCGCACGATCGCCAGGCCCAGTCCGCTGCCGTCGGACAGCGTGCCCAGCACGCGGTAGAAGCGGTCGAAGACGCGCTCGCGTTCTTCCGGCGCGATGCCGGGGCCCGAGTCCTCGACCTCCAGCACGCCTTGCTCGCCCTGGCTCTGCACCCGCACCGTGATATGGCCGCCGCGCGGCGTGTAGCGCAGCGCGTTGTCCACCAGGTTGTTCAGCAGCTCGGCCAGCAGCAGCGGGTTGCCGTTGATCTCGACCGGCGTCTCGGCGCCCTCGAAACCCAGGTCGGTGCTGAGCGACAGCGCGTGCGGCACCCAGTGCATGGCCTGCTCGTAGGCGATGGCGTTCAGGTCGGTGCGGGCCAGGCCGATGGCGGCGGGGTTCTCGGCGCGCGCCAGCAGCAGCAGCTGGTTCACCAGGCGGGTGGCGCGCTCCGATCCGGTGACCAGCTGGCGCAGGCTGGATTGCATTTCCTCGGGGCTGGCGTCGCGCAGCGCCAGCTCGGCCTGCGTGCGCAGCCCGGCCAGCGGCGTCTTCAGCTGGTGCGCGGCGTCGGCCACGAAGCGGCGCTGCGCCTGCACGTTGGAAGACAGCCGGTCCAGCAGGTCGTTCATGGCCGCCAGCAGCGGCGCGATCTCGGACGGCGCGGCACGCTCGTCGATCGGCGACAGGTCGTCGGGCCGGCGCGCGCGCAACCGCTGCTGCAGCGCGTTCAGCGGCGCCACGCCGCGCGACAGCCCGAACCACACCAGCAGCACCGCCACCGGCAGCACCACGAACTGCGGAATGATCACGCCCTTGATGATGTCGTTGGCGAGCTGGGTGCGCTTTTCCACCGTCTCGGCCACGATCAGCAGCGCCGGTTGCGTGCCGGGCAGGTTCAGGTCGACCCAGGTGTAGGCCATCCGCACGCCGAAGCCGCGCAGCGTGTCGTCCTCGTACAGCACCTGGCCGGGGCTGGGCTGGCCCACGCTGGCCGGCAGCGGCAGGGCGCGGTCGCCGCCCAGGTACTCGCCGCGGCTGCCCAGCGCCAGCCAGAACACGCTGTCGGTCTCGTCGGCGCGCAGCACGTCGCGCGCGGCGTCGGTCATCCTCAGCGTCGCGCGGCCGTCCTGCGCGTAGACCTGGCGCGTCAGCACGTGCAGATTGTTGGCCAGCGCGCGGTCGTAAGGCACGTTGGCGATGTTCTGGGCGACCACATAGGTGATGGCCACGCTCATGGGCCACAGCAGGAACAGCGGTGCCAACATCCAGTCCAGGATCTCGCCCAGCAGCGACCTTTGCGGCGGCGCGAAGCTGGGGCCCTTGGCCCCCGCCCGCATGACATCCAGTGCCTCTTGATTGAGCGTTTCGGGATGCTGCGGGGAATCAGCTGGCGAGGTAGGCCGCACCCTGGTCCCGTTCAAGGCAATATCCCAGGCCGCGCACGGTCACGATCTTCACGCCGCTGGGTTCGAGTTTCTTGCGCAGGCGATGCACATAGACCTCGATCGCGTTGGTGCTGACTTCCTCGCCCCATTCGCACAGATGGTCGACCAGCTGGGTCTTGCTGACCATGCGGCCGCTGCGCGTGAGCAGGATCTCGAGCAGGCTGACCTCGCGCGCGGACAGGTCCAGCGTCTGCTCGTCGACCATGGCCACCCGGCCGGTCTGGTCGAACACCAGGCGGCCATGCTTGAGCAGCGTGGCGCCGCCGCCGGCGCCGCGGCGGGTCAGCGCGCGCACGCGCGCCTCCAGCTCGGACAGGGCGAAGGGCTTGGCCATGTAGTCGTCGGCGCCCAGGTCCAGGCCCTTGACGCGCTGCTCGATGCTGTCGGCGGCGGTCAGGATCAGGACGGGCAGGGAGGAATTGCGCGCGCGCAGGCGCCGCAGCACTTCCAGGCCCGCCAGATGGGGCAGGCCGAGGTCCAGGATGAGCAGGTCGAAGGCCTGGGCGGCCAGCGCGGAATCGGCCGCCAGGCCGTCGCGCACCGCGTCGACCGCGTAGCCGTTGTGCCGTAGCGAGCGGGACAGGCCGTCTGCCAGGATACTGTCGTCTTCGGCGATCAGGATACGCATGGGCTGCTGCTAGTGTTGTACGTCCCCCGCGCGATGCCGGTTGCCTGCCCTGTCGCCCGCGCGGGTTTTTCTTCTGTCGCGGGCCGTCCGGCGGCGCAATGGGGACGAATCACCGGGGGCGTCTGGGATTCTGTCACAGGGCGTGGCGCTTGCCACTCAGGGTATACGTGGAAAACTCTGGCACACTGTTTTTTTGTACAGTACAATCCGATGCCATAATCTCGACCGCAACCCGACCCGCAATCCGACCCGCAACCCGATACGTTACACAGACAGGACTTCACATGGACGACAAAACCACCAAGGCCGCTGCCGCGGAAAAGGCCAAGGCGCTCGCCGCCGCGCTTTCGCAGATCGAAAAGCAGTTCGGCAAGGGCTCGATCATGCGCTACGGCGACAACGAAGTCTCCCACGACATCCAGGTGGTTTCCACGGGTTCGCTGGGCCTGGACATCGCGCTGGGCGTCGGTGGCCTGCCGCGCGGCCGCGTGGTCGAGATCTACGGTCCGGAATCGTCGGGCAAGACCACGCTGACGCTGCAGGTGGTCGCTGAAATGCAGAAGCTGGGCGGCACCTGCGCCTTCGTCGACGCCGAACACGCGCTGGACGTGCAGTACGCCTCCAAGCTGGGCGTGAACCTGGCCGACCTGCTGATCTCGCAGCCGGACACGGGCGAGCAGGCGCTGGAAATCGCCGACGCGCTGGTGCGTTCGGGTTCCGTCGACCTGATCGTGATCGACTCGGTCGCCGCGCTGGTGCCCAAGGCCGAAATCGAAGGCGAGATGGGCGATTCGCTGCCTGGCCTGCAGGCTCGCCTGATGAGCCAGGCGCTGCGCAAGCTGACCGCCACCATCAAGAAGACCAACTGCATGGTCATCTTCATCAACCAGATCCGCATGAAGATCGGCGTGATGTTCGGCAACCCCGAAACCACCACCGGCGGCAACGCGCTCAAGTTCTACGCCTCGGTGCGCCTGGACATCCGCCGCATCGGCTCCATCAAGAAGGGCGACGAGGTCGTCGGCAACGAAACCCGCGTCAAGGTCGTCAAGAACAAGGTCGCGCCGCCGTTCAAGCAGGCCGAGTTCGACATCATGTACGGCGCCGGCATCTCGCGCGAAGGCGAAATCATCGACCTGGGCGTGGCCGCCAACGTGGTGGACAAGTCCGGCGCCTGGTACAGCTACAACGGCAACCGCATCGGCCAGGGCAAGGACAATGTCCGCGAATACCTGAAAGAGCACCGCGAGCTGGCGATCGAGATCGAAAACCGCGTGCGCGAGAACCAGGGCGTGGTCAGCCGCGCCGCCGAGTTCGTGCCCACGGCCGAAGACACCAGCGAAGACTGAGTGTCCTTGCTGCGCCCGGGTTCGCGTCAGCGGACACCGGGCGTGTACGGCAGTCGGGCGACGGCAGGTTCCTGGTTCGGGAACCTGCCGTTGTCGTTTTCCTGTCTACACTTCATCCCATGAGCTGGAAACCTTCCGCCAAATCCTCCGAGCATCTGCGCGCCAAGCTGGATGACGAGTTCGAGACCGTGGCCAAGCCGCAAGGGCTGCGCCGCAGTTCCGACGCGCGTCGCGCCGCCGAGCCCGCCGCCGCGCCGGACGAATGGCAGCGCAGTTCCGAGCAGCGCACCCGCGCCGGCGCGCGCCGGGCCCGGGCCGATCGCGAAGACGCCCGCGATGGTGTGCGGGACGACGATGGAACGGACAGCGATCGGACGGGCCGCGACAGGAAGGATGGCGGTGCGCAGGCCGAGGGCGGCAAGCCCGAGCGCAAGGGCCCGTCGCTGAAGATGCGCGCCGTGGGCTATCTGTCGCGCCGCGAGCATGCGCGCGCCGAGCTGGCCCGCAAGCTGGTGCCCTATGCCGAGGATCCGGCCGAGATCGAGGCGGTGCTGGACGCGCTGGAAAAGGAAGGCTGGCTGTCCACCGAGCGTTTCGCGCAGAGCCTGGTGCATCGGCGCGCGTCGCGCCAGGGGGCGGCGCGCATCGTGCAGGAACTGCGCCAGCACGGCGTGGACGATGGCCAGGTGGCCGAGCTGCGCGACCAGCTTCGGTCCACCGAGCACGAGCGCGCGCTGGAGGTCTGGCGCAAGCGCTTCGGCGAAATACCGGCCGACCGCGCGGCCTACGCCAAGCAGGCGCGCTTCCTGGCCAGCCGCGGCTTCGCGCAGGACGTCATCCGCCGCATATTGGGCGCGGGCGACGAAGACTAGGCCGCGCTGGCGAATCGGGCCAGGACCGCAGGCGCCAGGCGTATTGCACTCAGCTATCCCGGTCCTGACGGCCCGCTCAGGCGAGCCGTCACCGCATCCGCTCCTACTTCGCCGACTTGATCCCGCTCAGCGTCTTGAAGCAGACGTCGCGCGTGATGGTCAGGAATTCATCGATGTACGAGGCGTCCGTGTCCTCGCTGCGCACCGTGGCGTAGAGCGTGCGCCATACCCCTTGCGGCCCCAGCCGGCACAGCCGCAGCCAGCCCTGGTTCATGTATTCCGTCAGCGCCCAGTTCGGCAGCGCCGCCACGCCGCGGTTGCTGGCGACCAGCTGCGCGATGATGGGCGTGAGCTCGGCCTTGCGTATCGCGGCCGGTTCCACGTCGGCCGGGTCCAGGAACGCGGTGAAGACGTCCAGGCGCTGCTTGTCCACCGGGTAGGTGATGAGCGTCTGGTCCGCCAGCTGGTCGGGCATGACGAACTTGCTGCCGGCCAGGGGATTGGATTCCGACACCGCCAGCACCAGTTCGTACTTGAACAGGGGCAGGTAGTCGACCGCGTCCAGCGGCTGCGGATCGGAGGTGATGACCAGGTCCAGGTCGCCGCGCACCAGCGCGGGCAGCGGCGCGAAGGAGAACGCCGCCGACAGGTCCAGCGCCACGTCCGGCCATTGCGCGCGGAAGGCGTCCAGCGCCGGCATCAGCCACTGGAAGCAGGAGTGGCAATCGATGGCCAGGTGCAGCCGGCCGCTGCGGCCCGCCGCCAGGCGCTGCAATTCCCTTTCGGTGGCGCGCATGCGCGGCAGCACTTCGTCGGCCAGCGCCAGCACGCGCAAACCGGCGGTGGTCAGGCGGGCAGGGCGGGTGCGGCGGTTCAGCAGCGGCGTGCCCAGCCGGGTTTCCAGGTCGCGCAACTGGTGCGACAGGGCGGATTGGGTCAGGTGCAGCCGTTCGGCGGCTTCCTGCAGGCTGCCGCCATCGCGGATGGCGGTCAGGGTTTCCAGGTGACGAATTTCCAGCATGGGGGGCGTTCAGACCAAAAAAGGGCGCGGAAGAATGCGCGGGAGACGGGCGGACGGGCGCCGGAACCGGCTGTCCCACGGATGGCTCATGAGCTTATGTTTTATGAGATTCTCTCATATTATGAATGTAGACATTGATTTTGACTCAAATTGATTGTGCGCCAGAATAGCCGTCACTTGAACAAATTTTGTCTTCGGACCATATCGACATGACGACTATTCATAATCTGGGATTCCCCCGCATTGGCGCCCATCGTGAACTGAAGCGCGCGGTCGAGGCCTACTGGGCCGGCAAGCAGACCGCCGAAGCACTGGAGCAGACCGGCCGCGAGCTGCGCGCCCGCCACTGGCAGCTGCAGGCCGCCAACGGCCTGGCCTTCGTGCCGGTCGGCGATTTCGCCTGGTATGACCAGATCCTGGAATGGACCACGCTGCTGGGCGCCGTGCCCGCGCGCTTCGGCCAGAAGGACAACGAACCCGTGTCGCTGGACACGCTGTTCCGCATGGGCCGCGGCCGCGCCCCCAGCGGCAAGCCCGCCGCCGCCTGCGAAATGACCAAGTGGTTCGACACCAACTACCACTACATCGTCCCCGAACTGACGCCGGGCCAGACCTTCCGCATCGCCCGCGAAGCGCTGTTCGAGCAGATCAAGGAAGCGCAGGCCCTGGGCCTGGCCGTCAAGCCCGTGATCCCGGGTCCGCTGACCTGGCTGTACCTGGGCAAGGGCGATGCCTATGCCGACGGTGCCGCCGACGCCGGCAAGCTCAAGCTGCTGGAAAACCTGCTGCCGGTCTACCAGGCCGTGCTGGCCCGTTTCGCCCAGCAGGGCGTGCAATGGGTGCAGATCGACGAGCCCATCCTGGCGCTGGACCTGCCGCAAGCCTGGCGCGACGCGTTCAAGCAGGTTTACGCCGCGCTGTCGTCCAGCCCGGTGAAGCTGCTGGTCGCGACCTACTTCGATGGCCTGAAGGACAACCTGCCCACCGCGTTGGCCCTGCCCGTGGCCGGCCTGCACGTGGATCTGGTGCGCGCGCCGGAACAGCTGGCCGAGGTCGTTGCCGGCCTGCGCGCCGACCAGGTGCTGTCGACGGGCGTGATCAACGGCCGCAACATCTGGCGCACCGACCTGGACGCCGCCGCCGCGACGCTGGCGCCGGTCGGCAAGCAGTTGGGCGAGCGCCTGTGGCTGGCGCCGTCGTGCTCGCTGCTGCATGTGCCGGTGGACCTGGACAATGAAACCGAACTCGATGCCGAGTTGAAGAGCTGGCTGTCCTTCGCCGCGCAGAAGCTGCAGGAACTGAACCTGCTGGGCCGCGCCCTGGATGGTGCCACCGACGCCGCCACCCAGGACGCGCTGGGCAGGCAGCGCGCCGCGCTGGCCGCGCGCCGTTCCTCGACACGCATCCACAACCCGGCCGTGGCCGCCCGTATGGCCGCCGCCGGCGGCGTGTCGCGCGACCGCGCCCCATTCGCCGGCCGCATCGCTCGCCAGCAGGAAGAGCTGGGCCTGCCCGCCTATCCCACCACCACCATCGGTTCCTTCCCGCAAACCGCCGAAATCCGCGCGCTGCGCCGCGACTGGAAGTCCGGCGCGCTGACCGACTCGGCCTACGAGACCGCGATCCGCAAGGAAATCGAGGAAGTCATCCGCTTCCAGGAAAAGGTCGGCCTGGACGTGCTGGTGCACGGCGAACCCGAGCGCAACGACATGGTGGAGTACTTCGGCGAGCTGCTGGCCGGCTTCGCCTTCACCAAGAATGGCTGGGTGCAGAGCTACGGCTCGCGCTGCGTCAAGCCGCCGGTCATCTTCGGCGACGTGGCCCGTCCCGCGCCGATGACGGTGGGCTGGTCGTCCTACGCGCAGTCGCTGACCGACAAGCCGGTCAAGGGCATGTTGACCGGACCGGTCACGATCCTGCAGTGGTCCTTCGTGCGCGATGACCAGCCGCGCGAACAGACCTGCCGCCAGCTGGCGCTGGCGCTGCGCGATGAAGTGGTGGACCTGGAAACCGCCGGCATCAGCGTGATCCAGATCGACGAGCCCGCCATCCGCGAAGGCCTGCCGCTGCGCCGCGCCGACTGGCAGGCCTACCTGGACTGGGCCGTGGACTGCTTCCGCCTGTCGACCGCCGGCGTGCGCGACGAGACGCAGATCCACACGCACATGTGCTATTCGGAGTTCAACGACATCATCGAATCCATCGCCGCGATGGATGCCGACGTCATCACCATCGAGACCTCGCGCTCCAACATGGAACTGCTCAAGGCCTTCGAGGACTTCCGCTATCCGAACGACATCGGCCCGGGCGTGTACGACATCCACTCGCCCAACGTGCCCGAAGTGGACTGGATGGTCGGCCTGATGCAGAAGGCCGCCGCGCGCCTGCCCAAGGAGCGGCTGTGGGTCAACCCTGACTGCGGCCTGAAGACCCGCGCCTGGCCCGAGACCGAGGCCGCGCTGATCGGCATGGTGCAGGCTGCCCGCGCGCTGCGCGACGCCGCCTGAACAAGCCGGCGGCCGGCGCGTCCGGCAACGCCCGTCCCCGGCTTGGCCCGCGCCTGCGATGCAGGCGCGGGTTGTTTGTTTTTCGGGGTACGCCAGCGTGAAATTGTCGTGAAGCCGCCGCCGCGCGGACGCCCGCGCGGCATGGGCACAACGCGCGCGACGTCTTTGCGATGTTTTTGTCCGCGGCCCTTGAACGAATCCCGCCGGTATGGGTCAATAAGCGAAAAATCCCCTTTGCCGGATTGTCGCCTTACCTATGATTCTCCATGGCTCTGACCGGCCGGATCTGCTGATCGCGGAAACGCTGCCGGATATTCTCGAAGCCACGATCCTGCGTCATCCCGACGCCGTCGCCATCCATTGGCAGGATCAGTCCATCACCTACGCCGCGCTGGGCCGGCGCGCCGACCTGGCCGCGCACCACCTGATCGAGGCCGGCGTGCGGCCGGGACATATCGTTGGCCTGTGCCTGCCGCGCGGCGACGAGCTGCTGCTGATGCAGGCCGCCATCGCCAAGGCCGGCGCGGCCTGGCTGCCGTTCGAATCGGATACGCCGCCCGAGCGCATGCAGGCCTGCCTGCAGGACGCCGGCGCGCAGTACATCGTCGCCGGCGGCGAGGTCCAGCTCGACGGCATCGCCACCTGTACGCCCTGGCAGCTGTCGCAGCCAGTGGCCGACTCGGCGCCGCTGCGACAGCGCGCAGGGCTGTTGCCCGAGCATCCGGCCTACGTCATCTACACCTCCGGCTCCACCGGCAAGCCCAAGGGCGTGCCCATCACCCAGGCCAGCATCTGCCACTTCCTGCGCAGCGAGAACGAGGTGCTGGGCGTGCGCCACGGCGACAAGGTCTACCAGGGCTTCTCGGTCGCCTTCGACATGTCGTTCGAGGAAATCTGGATCAGCTACCTGGTCGGCGCCTCGCTGTGGGTCGCGCCCAAGATGCTGACGACCGATCCGGAGGGGCTGCCCGAGGCGCTGGCGCGCGAGGGCGTGACGGTGCTGCACGCCGTGCCCACGCTGCTGGCCCTGTTCAGCCGCGACGTGCCCAGCCTGCGCATCATCAACCTGGGCGGCGAGATGTGCCCGGAGTTCCTGGCGGCGCG
>NZ_JAGTJY010000140.1:0-16427 GCF_018195695.1 Achromobacter sp. Marseille-Q0513
GTCGTAGGCGTGGCGACGCGACAGCTCCGCGGACGCACCGGCCCCTGGCGGCAGGCTGCGCGGCCAAAGCCATCCAGGGCCACGATATGCGTGAAGCCGTTGGCATCGCGCTCCGCCACCCTGCTGCCGAATCGCGGGTCGTAGCCGCATTCCAGCGTCAGCGAGACCCCCTGTTCGTTGGCCGGCGCGATGATCTTCGCGGGGTAGGTGTGGTAGACCGTCTCGTATTCGAACCGCGTCGTCGCGCCGCCCGGGCGCGTCTGGGCCGTGAGATTGCCGCGCGCGTCGTGCTCGAGTTGCGTCTTCAGGAACACGTCATTGATGTTGTCCCAGCGGCTGATGCTGCGCACCGAGCAGGTCCCCGGCGCGTAGATGCATGCCGTGAGCCGGTAGTCCCCGGGCCGGAACACAGACGGATCCCCGTCGCCGGCATTGGCCGAGAGTTTCTCGAACAAGGGATAGCCCAGCGCCCAACGGCCGCGCGGGCCAGCGGTGTCGTTCTGGAACTGGCGATGCGTATGGACGACCTCGTCGGTGGCCAGCGGCGCCACGGCAGGAAACGCGCCGACCGGGTTGACGGCATCCGGATCGATCCAGCTCACGTAGCCGTGCCAGACGCTGCCAGTTGGATTGCCATAGGCGTCGTAGCGATGGCTGGTGGCCACCGCGTAGTCCTGCGCGCCCCCTTCGTAGTGCCAGGCCAAGGCCCCCATCTTCCGGACTTCCTGGACCTTGGCCGTGGCCGTCGGCTGCACGGCCTGGTAGACGTGGACAGTGCGGCCGAGGCGCCGCACGGTGACCTTTCCGTCGGAACCGGTCGTATCGACTTCGGCGCTTTCGCCAGCCAGGCGGCCCTGGTACGGGAAATCCTGCAAATAGCGCTGCACCCGCAGCAAGCCGGTTTCCAGGTCCGCGGTGGTCACCTTGGCAAACCCCTGCCACCCCCGGCCGGTCAGCCCGATGCGCGCGTCCTCGTATTGCATGGCGAAGCGGCGCTCGTAGGCATAGCGGTTCATCTTTGCGTCGCTGGACAGGGTGTATCCCGAGACCACGCATATGGCCCGGCCAATCACCTCCTGCGTCGGGAACTGTGCCGGCGATAGATGGGCGACGTAGCGCCGCGCGCTGGCATTGGGATAGGCGGCCGGCGCTCCGGGACGATAGACCGCGGGATTGCTCAAGGTCGAATACGTGATGGAAATCACGCCACCCAGCGCGTTGGTAATCCGGTGGACCAGGTCCGGAATATCCCCCTTCGATGTTAGGGGCTGAACCTGCATGCGATTCTGGTAATCCACGTATGTGTACAACAGGTCCGCCTTGCCGTCTCCGTTTGCATCTCCAACCAAATTGGCGAGCGCCGCGAAGGTGGCCTTGGTGTTGACCTCGGCAGCCAGACGAAATCGCCCATCGGGCATGGAATCGTATTCCGTCGCGTGCAATACACCGCCGACATCCCGCCAGCAATTGACAAGGCAAGTCTGAGCACCACCGTTCACACCCATCGGCAGCAGGCTGGACGCCGATACGGTTTGCCCAGGGAACATCGACGGTGGCCGCGCCACGAAACCGCCGTTCGCATCAGACAGGAATGACTGGATGATCAGCGCCGACGCGGACTGACTAACCTGGACCAAGTCCACGACGCCGTCGCCATTGGCGTCGGCCGGCATGATTGCCACCTGATGCACCGTGGACACGCTCAGGTTCGAGGATACCGCCTTGGAAAACAGCCTGATGCCGTTCGAGGCGCTTTTGTCGCCCTGCGAAACGAAAGCAGTGGTGTTCAACATCTGGTTGAGGTCGTTCCATAGCAGCACCATGTCAACCATGCCGTCGCCGTTGACATCGAGCGCCAACAATGAATCGCGGCTCGCAGGCGCCTGCGACTGCGTTACCGTCGTGCACGCAGGCGTACTAAACACGACACCACCGTCTTGCTGTTTCGACAGATAGGTGTCGAATGCAAGTTGCCCCAACCTATTGCGATAAGCGACAACCAAGTCCGTGCAACCGTCGGCGTTCACGTCAATGGCGTAGACATTGATCCACCCCTGCTGCCACGGGTCCGACGTTATCGTGGTTCTCGCTTTGGCAAAAGTCTTACCTGTCGAAAGGAATACATCGAAAGCCAGCAACCCCTGCCGCGGATAGGCGATCACCAAGTCCATCAGGCCATCGCCGTTGAAATCTCCGGGAAATATCTGATATCCGTCCTTCCTGTAGCCACCGAACAGGCACGCGTTGCCAGCTGTGTACGTCGTGCATCCATTCCTCACACTGGCCAGAAATGGTGTAGCTTGCAGCAGCCCGTCGCGGTCCGTGCTGATCTGCACGATGTCAGTAATGCCATCGCCGTCGACATCCATCGGGATGGTTTGCAATATGCTGGTGCCACTCAACAAGGCACTGGTGGGTTGCGCGATATCGAAGCCCGGCTCCTTGATGTCTTGCCATTCGGCACGAACCAGCTCCAGCCGCTGCCCGTCGGCACCGACGGCCGTGACGGATTCCAGACAGCTCAACCCCGTCGCCGTACCGCTGCGATAGGCCAGGGCATACTTGCGCACTGGTACGTCGCCAGCCAGCGATACCGTGATCGAATCCAGCAGATATGATGTGGTGACGGCATGGCCGCCCAAATATGTGTGCAGCACGTCGGGCCGGATCACCGGACCATAAGTAAAGTCGACATAGCGGTTGGCGGCCAGGTCCGCGCGCACGGTGTAGGCGATACGGGACAGATAAAATGCGCCGGTATCCTGGCTCGCCGCCACCGGCGTTTTCGTATATTGGTATTCGACCCGATTGCCATGCAAGTCCTCGGTCGCCGCGAGCGCCCAGACTCGGACGTGCAGGGTGCCTGTGGCTAGGATGAGACTATCCGGCGTGGTGCCATACTCGCGTTTAGACCCATTCTTCAGGTAAACGACGAAGCCTTCCAACGGCGTCGACCCGGCAACGGCCTTGGACCATTCATGGATTTCGGTGTAATACACCGTGCCCGGCTGTCCATATTGGCCATCTACCGCGATCAACCGCTGTCCGTCGAGCACATATCGGTCGTCCGGACCATAGTCGATGCGGCCATTGAACCCGTCGACATCCCACGTGGCCTTGCTGCGTGTGATCGCCGAGAGTCCCGCCAGACTCCATCCCACGCCCACCACGCCATTGCCCTGATGATGCCCGTAGGCAAGGCCAAGGCGTGGATGGGCGCCCGCGATGCCGGGTGGCACGTCGATGGGCAATACGTATGTCGCTTGCCCATTGGCGTCCACCTCGAACTTTCCCTGCCGCATGCCCGCGGAGGATGTGATTGGAGCCATGGCGGATCTCCTCAAGCATCGATCGATACGGACTGCTACATCACGACGTCATACGCCGGCGCGGAAGGCGGATAACTGGTCTCACTGACGGTCGCAAAACAAGTCTTTGCATTGGGCAGCAGCCAGATGCTCACATCGGTTGGCGCTTTGGACCCATTATCCGTCCATACCAGATTATCCCCATCGACCGTGATGCTCTTGCATAAATCATGCCTCACACACATCAGGCCGAGATAGTCGGTGACAACCGGCGGAGTGTTGAAATCCGGAACCGCGATGCAGCCGAGCCCGATATACCCCGGAGGGGCCTGTATGTTGTAGATTCCGAGATTGCTGGATTGATCGTGGTCGATGCAAGTCCAGGCCTGAACAAAACCCTGTGGCGGCTTCAACGGTGGATTCGGATTTCCCAGAGGGGTCTTGGTAGGCTTGACAATCACTTGCGGCCCGCTGGGCACGTTGTAGTTGGGAGCACCAAAAAAACCCAAATAACACCATTCCCCCCCAGGAAGAACGGGTTGCCAGAAAGATATACCCGATGTCGCCCCCGATCCCTTGTCCGTTATGGGTACAGGAACAAAATCGCTTGTCGTTGAAAATATCAAGGCAGAATCAGGCATACATACCTCTCGAGAAAAAATGGGGAAATTTCACATGACGAGCGGCATTGCGGCAGTGCTTGATTTAAGGCCTCCGGCAAGATTAAAGGCGGCCGAAGTGGCATCAGCATTCTCCTGGCGCGCTTGACCAGAGGCTGCTGATGCCGATGAATATACCGATTAATCTGCGAGGACTTCAGCCTGATTTGAAAATATATCCGCGCATCGGAATGAACTGTGGATTTTCAGCACATTCACCGATTCTCACGACAACGAGATTATTTGCGCCATGCGTCATAATCCGGATATGTATTCATCCATATTTCTTGTGCGTATTTTGGGTATTTTTATTATCCACACGCACATCGACGTGGCATGCCATGCACGCCAGCTGCCCGCGCCGCGCAACCGAAGTCACGGCCTGGAGGTAGCTCAGCCAGCACCAACCTAATCGGGCCGCATTACCCCCGCGGGCCGGGTCCGCGAACCCGGCCCGCGGACGGCCGACACATCGCGCGCGGACGCTCTACCCGATGAAATCCACCGCCGCCGGATAACCCTCGATCGCGCGCGCCGCCAGGATCGCGCGCTGCACCGCCAGCGCCGTGGCCTCGGCGGCCAGCACGCCCAGCAGCATCACGTTGGCGGCCTTGTCCGACACGCCCGTGCCCAGCGCGAAGATCGTGTCGCCATCCAGCATGGTGTGGATGGGATTGATGGTGCGGGCCAGCCCGTCGTGCGCCATCTGCGCCATCTTCTGCGCCTGGGCCTTGGTCAGCTTGACGTCGGTGGCCACCACGCCGATGGTGGTGGCCGCGCCGGCGCGCATGGACTTGGGCAGGTCGCCTGCCAGGATCGCCGCGCGCGTGTCCAGCAAGGCGCGCCCGTCCGCCGTGCGCGCGCCGGCCAGGATGCGGCCGTTGGATGGATCGAGCACGTCGCCGACCGCGTTGACCGCGATCAGCGCGCCGACCGTCACGCCGCCGACCGTCAGCGACGCGCTGCCGATGCCGCCCTTCATGGCGCGCTGCGGACCGTACAGCTTACCCACGGTGGCGCCGGCGCCGGCGCCGACGTTGCCTTCCTGGACAGGGCCGGCACTCGCGGACTTGCAAGCCTGGTAGCCCGCCGCCGCGTCCGGCCGCACCGAGGCGTCGCCCACGCCCAGGTCGAACAGGATCGCCGCCGGCACGATGGGCACGTGAGCCACGCCCACGTCGAAGCCGATCTTGCGCTCTTCCAGGTAGCGCATCACGCCGCCGGCCGCGTCCAGGCCGAACGCGCTACCGCCGGCCAGCATCACGGCGTGGACCTTCTCGACCATGTTGGACGGATTGAGCAGGTCGGTCTCGCGCGTGCCGGGCGCCGCGCCGCGCACGTCCACGCCCGCCGTGGCGCCGGCCTCGGCGATGATCACCGTGCAGCCGGTCGGCCGCCGCGTGTCCGTGTAGTGCCCGACCTTCAGGCCCGGGACCTGGGTGATCGACCCGCCGCCCGGCGTCAGCCGTAGTCCTCCCCCGCCCTGCGCGGGCACGCTGCCCGCCAGCGCGGCCGCGCCTGCCGCCGCCATCATGAACTTCCTCCTGTTCAATCGCTGTTCCACATCGTCTCCTTGGGGTGCTGCCTGCGTGGCTCCGGAAAGCCGGGTTTCCGGAGATTTTCGTTATATCTGGAAGTTATATTTTCACTATTTCTTATGCTTTGTGGAAAAATAGACGCGTTGTTAGAGTGCGGCTACGCTGGAGTGCGCCCTGAACCACAGGCCGCTCCTCCAGGCCCCCATACCCGTGGAGCATCGCCAATGAAACTCTTCCGTACGCTGTTCGTCGCCGGCCTGGTCCAGGTCGCCGCCCTCTCCGCCGCCCACGCCCAGTCGGGCCTGGACCAGATCAAGTCCGCCGGCGTGCTCAAGTTCGGCACCGAGGGCACTTACGCCCCCTTCACCTATCACGAGGCATCGGGCCAGCTGGTCGGCTTCGACGTGGACATCGGCCGCGCCATCGCGCAGCGCCTGGGCGTGAAGGCCGAGTTCGTCGAAGGCAAGTGGGACGGCCTGATCGCCGGCCTGGACGCCAAGCGCTACGACGCGGTCATCAACCAGGTCGGCATCACCGACGCGCGCAAAGCCAAATACGATTTCTCGGACGCCTACATCTCGTCCGCCGCGGTGCTGATCGTGCGTGACGACAATACCACCATCAAGTCCTTCCAGGACCTCAAGGGCCGCAAGTCCGCCAACACGCTGACCAGCAACTTCGGCAAGCTGGCGCAGCGCCACGGCGCCGACCTGGTCGCCGTGCAAGGCTTCAACGAATCCATCGACCTGCTGACCTCCGGCCGCGTCGAGGCCACGGTCAACGACAACCTGTCGTACCTGGACTTCAAGAAGCAGAAGCCCAACGCCAAGGTCAAGATCGCCGCCACCGACAAGGCCGCCGAGTTCAGCAGCTCGGGCGTGTTGCTGCGCAAGGGCAACCCCGAGCTGGTCGCCGCCATCAACAAGGCCCTGGCCGACATCAAGGCCGACGGCACCTACAAGACCATCTCGGTCAAGTACTTCGGCACTGACGTGTCGGCGCAGTAAGCCGCGGGTCCGCCCATGACGCTACCCACCTGGTTGCAGGCCGCCCTGCCCGACGCGCTGCTGGCGCAGATCAATGGCTGGGCGGCGCCGGCCTGGGCGCAGCTGATGGCGGACTCGTTCTGGCCGCTGCTGCATGCCGGCCTGGTGTTCACGGTGCCGCTGACGCTGGCCTCGTTCGCGCTGGGCCTGGCGCTGGCCTTCGTGGTGGCGCTGATCCGGCTGTTCGGCCCGGCGCCGCTGGTGGCGGTGGTGCGCTTCTATGTCTGGCTGGTGCGCGGCACGCCGCTGCTGGTGCAGCTGTTCGTGATCTTCTACGGCCTGCCCAGCGCCGGCATCGTGCTGGATCCGCTGCCCGCCGCGCTGATCGGCTTCACGCTGAACGTGGGCGCCTACAACTCCGAGGTCATCCGCGCGGCTATCGAATCGATCACCAAGGGTCAATGGGAAGCCGCGTATTCCTTGAGCATGACGCGCGCGCAGGCCCTGCGCCGCACCATCCTGCCGCAGGCGGCGCGCGTGGCGGTGCCGCCGCTGTCGAACTCCTTCATCTCGCTGGTGAAGGACACCTCGCTGGCCGCGGTGCTGACCGTGCCCGAGATCTTCCAGGCCGCTCAGCGCATCGCCGCCGTCACCTATGAGCCGCTGATCCTCTACACCGAGGCGGCGCTGATCTACCTGGCATTCAGTTCCGTCCTGTCGGCCCTGCAGGTCCGCCTGGAGCGGCGCTTCGGCCAGCATGCCGTGTTTTCCGAGAAGAACCGATGATCCGCCTGGAAAAGATCGAGAAAGCCTTCGGCGGCAATCCCGTCCTCAAGCAGGTTGACGTGGCCATCGCCGAAGGCAGCGTGACCGCGCTGATCGGCCCGTCGGGCAGCGGCAAGAGCACGCTGCTGCGCTGCGTGAACCTGCTCGAGACGCCCGACCGAGGCACGCTGTCCATCGGCCCCGAGACCGTGCATTTCCAGCCCGGCCAGAAACTGGGCCGCGAGCAGGTGCTGCGCGTGCGCAAGCAGACCGGCATGGTGTTCCAGAACTTCCAGCTGTTCCCGCACCAGACCGTGATCGGCAACGTCATGGAAGGGCTGGTCACGGTGCAGAAATGGTCCGCCGACCGCGCCCGCGCGCGCGCCGAGGAGCTGCTGCGCAAGGTCGGCATGCAGGACAAGGCCGACGCCTGGCCGGCCAACCTGTCCGGCGGCCAGCAGCAGCGCGTGGCCATCGCCCGCGCGCTGGCGCCGGCGCCGCGCGTGCTGCTGTGCGACGAGCCGACCTCGGCGCTGGACCCCGGCCTGGCCGCCGAGGTGGTCGAGGTGCTGCGCCAGCTGGCCGCAGAAGGCATGACCATGCTGATGGCCACGCACGACCTGCGCCTGGCCGCCAGTGTGTCACGCGAAGTGGTGTTCCTGCTGGACGGCGCGGTGATCGAATCCGGCTCGTCCAAGACCGTGTTCACGCAGCCGCGCGACCCGCGCACGGCCGCCTTCATCTCCACGCTGACGCAGGAAGCGGGCGGCTGAGGCCTACTTGCCCAGCGTCATGCCGCCGTCGATGGTGACGACCGCGCCGGTCATGAACAGGAATGGCGGCTGGGCCAGCGCGATCATGGCCGCGGCGATCTCCTGGGTCGTGGCCAGCCGGTTCAGCGGATGCATGGCCGCCAGCTTGCGTTCGTCCAGTTCGCCCGCCTCGATCGACCGCTGGATCATCGGCGTCTTGACGTAGCCCGGCGCCACGGCGATCACGCGGATGCCATCCTCGGCCCATTCATTGGCGAGCGAGCGCGTCAAGGTCGCCACGCCCGCCTTCGACACCGCGTAGTGGGCGCGGCCCTTCATCATCACCATGCCCGCCACCGACGCGATGTTGACCACCACGCCGCCGCGCGCGCGCAGCACCTCGTACAGTGCATGCGCGCAGTGGAACGTGCCGTTCAGGTTGACCGCCATCACCTGAGCCCATTCGGCAGGATCCTTGCGCGCGACCGGATCGCGGCTGCCGGCGATGCCGGCGGCATTGATCAGCAGGTCGACGCCGTCGAGGCGGGACGCGGCGGCCGCCACCGAGGCGTAGTCGGCCACGTCCACCGTCGGCTCGCCGTCAGCCGCGTGGCGGTCCCACACGACGACGCGCCAGCCCTGGTCGCGCAACTGGCGCGCGCACTCCTCGCCGATGCCGCTGGCGCCGCCGGTGACGACGGCGATCCGGGTTTGATCCTTGCTCATGGTCCTGTCTCCTTGTCTGTTCCTAAGCGCGTGTTCAGGCGCGCGATGGCGCGGCCGCCCGACGCGCGCCGCCGAGATTGCGCACGCAGACGATCGCCAGCGCGGCGCTGGCCAGCGTCGTCAGCGCGAATATCCGCGCGGCCAGCGTCCACTGCCCGCCGGTCGCCTGCATGACCCAGCCGGTCAGGGTCGGGCCGAAGAAACCGCCCAGCGAGCCGATGGTCGTGACCAGCGCCAGCGGCCCGGCATGGGCGCCGATGCGGTTCTGCAGCGCCGTGTTCAGCGGCCCGTAGTAGGCGATGGTGTAGCCGGTGATGATGGACACCGCGGCCAGGAACAGCGCCAGCGACACGGTCGCCGCGACGGGCAGCAGCAGGAAGCCGCCGCTGCCGATCAGGCAGACCACGGCCAGGTGCCAGCGGATGTCGCCGCTGCGTTCGCTGCTGCGCCCGACCACATAGCTGAAGGCCAGCGCCACCACGTTCGGGATCATCAGCAGCGCGCCGATTTCCAGCGGCGTGATGCCGTACAGGTTCTTCAGGATGGTCGGCAGGAAGTACGCCAGCGCGAAGGTGGCCGCATAGGCGCTCAGGAGGATCAGCAGCAGGCCCCACAGCAAGGGCTGGCGGAACACGGCGAAGCCGTGGGTCCAGGGCAGGCTCCCCGCCGGCTGGCGCGGCGCGGCCTCGGCCTCCATCACGGCGCGCAGGCCGCGCCGCTGCGCGTCGCTCAGCCAATGGGCCTCTTCGGGCGTGGCGGGCAGGAAGCGCAGGATCAGCAGGCCCAGCAACACGGTGGGCAGGCCCTCCAGCAGGAACAGCCAGCGCCAGCCCTGCATGCCCGCGTCGATCTTCAGCAGGGCGCCCGCCAGCGGGCCGCCGAATATCATGGCCAGCGGCAGCGCCATGATGAACACGGCGTTGATCCGGCTGCGAAAGCGCGGCGGGATCCACGATGCCAGATAGAAGTTCACGGCGGGGATGAAGCCGCCTTCGGCGACCCCGAGCAGGAAGCGCAACACGTAGAACGACTTCACGCCCTGCAGCGTCGCCATCAGGCAGGACACCAGCCCCCAGGCCAGGAACATGAAGGCCAGCCAGCGTCGGACGCCGAAGCGCTGCAGCGCGAGGTTGGCCGGCACGCAGACGCCGGCGTAGCCGAAAAAGAACAGGCCCGCCCCAAAGCCGTAGGCAGCCAGTGAAATATCCAGGTCGTTGCCCATCTGCAGCTGGGCATAGCTGATGTTGGTGCGGTCGATGAAATTGAGCAGAAAGCCCGCCAGCAGCAGCGGCAGCACCCGGCTCCTGAACAGGGCGACGGCCTGTGCCGCCGCGCCGATATCTTCGTTTCGCAGCATGGTTGTCTCCTCGAGCTTCCGGCTTGCGGGCTATGCGCCTCGTCAATGGTGAAGTGAAGCGGAGCACACGCCGGGAGGGGCTCCGCCGCGCGGGCCTCGCCCCGCGCGCATGCGTTTTGGCTGTCGCGTTGGAGATCTCAGGCCCGCCCCGGCGTCGTCCTGCCGGCCGCCCGCGCCAGCACGTCTGCGCCCGGCCAGGCATCGCCGCGCCAGGCCACGTGCTGGTCGGGGCGGATCAGGGTCAGGCGGGCCGGATAGAGGCTGGCGATCGCGCCTTCGGCGGGCTGGATCGCGGTCAGCGGGATACCCGCGCGCCGGGCGTCGGTGAGGGCCGCCTCGATGTCGGTCGACCTGGCCGAGGCCGCCAGCAGCGTGTAGCCCTGGCCGAAATGGTCGTACAGGGAACTGCCGTCGTGCAGCCAGGCATGCGGGGCGAGCGCGCCCGGCCTGGAGGTCGGCACGTAGTTGATGAAGTCCGGCTCCGGACGCGGGCCGGACTCGGATGCGATCACTGGCGAATCCTCGTACTGATAGCCCAACACCACGCCCAGGGTGGAGAACTCGCGCATCTTGACGGCCTGGATGCGGCCGCCGACCTCGCGCCGGATCCGCTGCCCTCGCTCCCCCTCGTCCTCGAT
This sequence comes from Achromobacter sp. Marseille-Q0513, assembly GCF_018195695.1. Taxonomy (NCBI): domain Bacteria; kingdom Pseudomonadati; phylum Pseudomonadota; class Betaproteobacteria; order Burkholderiales; family Alcaligenaceae; genus Achromobacter; species Achromobacter sp. Marseille-Q0513. The sequence continues at coordinate 10,730 of NZ_JAGTJY010000140.1, forward strand.
GCCCTCGGCCAGCAACTGGTTGCCCAGGACCGCGTGGTTGCGCTCCGCCTCGTCCATCACCCATTGATGCACCGGACGGCGCTCGGCCTCGTAGCTGTCCAGCAACGCCGGCCCTGCCCAGCCTTGCAGTACGGCGGCCAGTTTCCAGCCCAGGTCCACACTGTCGGCGATGCCCATGTTCATGCCATAGCCGCCGAAGGGCGGATGCAGGTGGCAGGCGTCGCCCGCCAGGAACACCCGTCCCTTGCGGTAGCGGTCTCCCAACAGCTTGCTGGCGACCCATTCATCGCTGCTCAATACCTGGTAAGGCAGGTCTATGCCGGTCGCGCGCGCGATCTGCGCCCGCGCATCGGTCGCGTCGGCCTGCTGCGCGGCGTCGACATGCGTGGGCATGAAGAACCAGGTGTCGCCGCGATCCATGGGGCCGATCAGGCTGGGCGCGTCGCGGTTCACCTGCCAGTACATGATGGCCGGCCCGTGACGGTGCGCGCGGTCCAGGCCGGGCGCGCGGAACACGATATTGCGGTTGCGCGACAGGCCGTATTCACCCTGCATGCGGGTGCCGATCAGGTCGCGCACCCGGCTGCGCGCGCCGTCGGCGCCAACCAGGTAGTCGGCGTGGACCGACGATTCCGCGCCGCCCGACAGATCGCGCAGCCTGGCCCGCACGCCGCCCTCGTCCTGGCTCAGGTCCAGCAGTTCGCAGCAGAAGCGGATCTCGACGCCCGGCAACGACTGTGCGTGCTCGCGCAGCACGCCCTCGACCGTGTATTGCGGAATCCATTGCGCATGCTCGGAATACAGCGGATTGCGTCCGGGCGCGCAGTACATGGCGTTCTCGTGCCTGGCCAGTTCGAAGCCGGCCAGGCGCGTGCAGAACACCACATTGGACGGGTAATCCACGCCCAGCGGCGAGGTGGCCCGCAGTCGGTCCGCGATGCCCCAGCGCCGCAGGTGCTCGCGCGTGCGGACATTGGTGGTCTTGGCGCGCGGCGCGTATCCCACCCGGTCGTTGCGCTCGACCACCAGGCAGGCGATCCCGCGCTGCCCCAACTCGATCGCCAGGCTCAGGCCTGCCGGCCCGGCGCCCACGATCAGAACCCGTGGCGATGCTTGCTGTTCCACTCTGCCGTCTCCCTGGTCGCCCGCCATGTTGCGGGACTGCGGCGTATCTTAGATAGCCCCCATCGATACAAAAAGATGGCAGAATCTCCAGACCGATATCAAATCCGCATCACCCTGACCATGAAGCTGAACGCGCTGCGCGATTTCCTGGCCGTCGCCGAACGCGGCGGCGTGCGGGCGGCGGCCCGCCACCTGGGGCTGGCGCAGCCGGCGATTTCCCGCAGCATCGCGGAACTGGAAAAGGAACTGGGCGCGGCGCTGTTCGAGCGCCACGCCAAGGGCGTGCAGCTCACGCCGGTCGGGCAGGCCTTCCTGCGCCGCGCCACCGCCATCCACCATGAGATCCAGCGCGCCCACGACGAGGCGGGCCAATTGCGCGGGGCCGTCAACGGACGCGTCACGCTGGGCATGTCCACCGCCCCGCACCTGGAACTGTTCCCCGACGTGCTGCCGGCGTTCCGCGCGCGCTTTCCCGACATCCACCTCGAAGTCGTAGACGGCGTCTACCCGCTGGTCGAGGGCGCGCTGCTGGACGGCTCCATGGATTTCTACGTCGGCCCGGCGCCCGCGCGCGTGCCGGGCGAGCTGCGGGTCGAGAAGCTGTTCGACAATACCCGCGTCATCCTGGGCCGCAAGGGCCATCCGCTGGCGCAGGCGAAATCGCTGCGCGAGCTGGCCGACGCCCACTGGATCACCACGTCCATCACCCACAAGGCCGAGGAAGAACTGGGCCCGCTGTTCGAGAAGCATGGCCTGCCCGCGCCGAAGCTGGCGATGCGGGCGCAATCCGCGCTGACCTTCCTGACGGCGCTGCCCAGCTCGGACCTGCTGATGATGCTGCCGGTCCAATGGCTGCGCTACCCGCTGCTGCGGGACACGTTCCAGGAAATCAAGGTCAGGGAGAAGCTGCCCGCGCCGCCCGTGTGCATCGTGCAGCGCACCGGACTGCCGCTGACGCCAGCGGCCGAACACTACTGCACGCTGCTGCGGCGCGCCGCCGGGCACATCCGGAAGCGCTAGCGCCCGCTGGCGCTCAGGCAAGCGTCGACAAGACGCCCCGGCCGCGCGTTCAGCGCGGCGGCAGCGAGCCGGCCGGATCCACCGCCTGGCCGTCGTAGCGCAGCTCGAAATACAGGCCGACCTGCTTGCTGTCGCTATTGCCCATTTCGGCGATCTTCTGGCCCTGGGTCACGCGCTGCCCTTCCTTGACCAGCAGCTTGCTGTTGTGCGCGTAGATGCTGAGGAAGCTGGCGTTGTGCTTGACGATCACCAGGTGCCCGTAGCCGCGCAGGCCGCTGCCCGAATAGGCCACGGTACCGGCGGCCGCGGCCACCACCGAGGTGCCCGAGGCATTGGAGATCACGATGCCGTTCGAGGCCGAGCCGTCGTAGCCACGCGTCACCTTGCCCTGGGCCGGCCACACCAGCGAGATCGCGCCCGGCGGCGCGGTGCGCCGGCGCGGCGGCTGCGCCGTGGCCTGGCGTCCGCCGCCCGACGGCTTGGCGCGCGCCCGGCTGGGCTGGGACGTGGCCTGCTGGCCGGCCGGCGCCTCGACCCGCAAGGTCTGGCCGACTTCGATCGCGTTGGAATTCGACAGCTTGTTCCAGCGCACCAGGTCGCTGACGCCGACGCCCTGCTTGCGCGCGATCTGCGTCAGCGTGTCGCCCGACTGCACCCGGTAGTAGCCCGGCTGTACCTTGGTCGTGCCGCAGGCCGCCAGCAAGGCCAACAGCGCCGCCACGCAGGCAACGCGTATCCAGGAAACCAGGCGCGGATGAGGACTGGCCCGATCGGAAACGGGCGCTGAAAAGGCGGGATGCAGAGCGGTCGGCAAGGGCACTGAAGACGGGCGGCGAAGACGGATGTGGAACCGGAGGCGCACCCCGCACGGGGCGCGCCCCTGGACGCAGGCAGGCCTTAGCGTACCAAGATTTTAGGACGCCGGCGCGGCCCGCCCACCGCATGCTTCCCCCCAAGGCCGTGTATAACGCGCAAAATGGGGAGAGGACGCAATCTCGCCGGAATAGACCAATAAGACACGATCGCTCGCAAGGATAGCCATGGGCCAGCCCGACACCCGACCACGCCAGCCGCTCTGCCTGCTCTGGGCCATCCCCTATCTGCTGTGCGCCGCGTTCTCGCATCTGTTCAACGACCCGGTCAGCCATGCCAGCTTCGTCTGGCTGCCTTCGGGCGTGGCGGTGGGCGCCTACCTGCTGACGGCCCGCCGCCACTGGCCGATGCTGATGGCGGGCCTGTTCTGCGCGCAGCTCATCCTGACCTTCATCTGGCGCGGACAGGCCGCCACCGCGCTGGTGTTCGCCATCACGGCGGCGCTGTCCTCGCTGCTGGCGGCCTGGACCGTGCAGCGCCTGACGCCGCGCGAGGGCGACGTGGGCTTCGTGGCGGCGCTGCTGGCCGGGGCCGTCGCGGGCGCGGCCAGCAGCGCGCTGCTGGGCGGCGGCTGGCTCTGGCTGGCGCACGAGGCGCACGCGCTGCTGCGGCTGCGCAACTGGGTCTCGTCCTACCTGGCCGGCGTGCTCATCATGACGCCGGCGCTCCTGGGCCTGGCGCATTTCCGGCCGCGCCGTTCCGGCGGCCCGCGCGCGCGTGATCTGGCGCTGGGCGCCGTCGCCTACGCGCTGCTGATCGGCGCCGCCTTCATGACCTTCGACGGCGACATGATCCGTAACCTGCCCTATGTCGTCACCTTCGAGCTGACCTATCTGCCGCTGGTGTTCGCGGTGCTGGTCGCCCTGGTCTGGGGACCACTGGGCGGTTCGCTGGCCGTGGTCACGCTGGCGTTCATGGTGCTCTACCAGAGCGGCCAGGGCGAAGGGCCGTTCGTCACCCCCGACAACCCCTGGCAGGCGCTGCTGGCCACGCAGGCCTACCTGGCGGCCACGGCGCTGCTGGTCCTGCTGGTGAACACCCTGCGCAGCGCGCGCGCCCAGTCGCTGGAGCGCGCCGAGCAATGGCGCGGCCGCTTCGAGCTGGCGCTGGCCGGCAGCCATCAGCTGATGTACCGCTACAACCCGCAAGACGGCTCGCTGGAACTGGCCGGCGACGTGCAGGCGGCGCTGGGCGCGCCGGCCGACGCGATACGCGACCTGGATGCGCTGCTGGCGCGGGCCCATCCAGATGATCGCGCCCGCCTGTCGCTGCACTGGGCCGCGCGCCGCGCCGGCACGCAGGACATGACGCCGCTGCTGTTCCGGCTGGCGCATGGCGCGGGCGGCTGGCGGCTGATCAGCGACAAGGGATCGCCGCTGGCCGATTTCGATGGCAGCGTCGCCGTGGTGGCCGGCATGTGGCGGCTCGGCGAGCTGGAGCCAGGAACAGGCGATGTCCGCTGACACCGACACCGGCGCCCTGCTCATCCACGGGCTGGGCGGCACGCAGTACGACCTGGGGGCCATGCACAAGGTCCTCAAGCGCGCCGGCGTGGAGACCCATGCCCTGACGCTGCCCGGCCACGGCGCCACGCCGGAAGACCTGATCGGCGTGCGCGCGGAATCCTGGCTCGACGCCGTCACCGCGAAATACCGCGAAGTGGCCGGTCGCCACGACACGCTGCACGTCATGGGCATGTGCCTGGGCGGGCTGCTGGCGGTGGAACTGTGCAAGCGCGAAAACCACCGCAAGGGCAGGCTGGTGTCGCTGGCCGCCCCCGTGTTCATCGACGGCTGGAGCACGCCCTGGTATCGCGGCCTGCGCCACCTGGTCTACCGCATTCCCGGACTGGCCGCCGGCATGCGGGTCGAAGAGGAAGAGCCTTATGGCCTGAAGAACGAGCTGGTCCGCTCCATCGTCAAGGCCAAGTTCGAGCGCGGCGAGAACTTCCACTACCGCTGGGTGCCCCTGTCCTGCGTACAGGAGGTCGACCGGCTGCGCGGCTGGGTCATGCGCGGCCTGGACGCCATCGCCTGTCCGACGCTGATCATGCACGCGCACGAGGACGAGCTGACCTCGGCGCGGTCGGCGCGCTTCCTGCGCGACGGCATCGCGGACAGCCGCCTGGTCCTGCTGGACAACAGCTATCACATGATCTGCGTGGACAATGACCGCGATCGCGTCGCGGCGGAGGTGCTGAGCTTCATGGACCGGGCCGCCGAAGCTCCCCAGCCGAGCCGGCTGCAATCGCTGGACGGCGAGGACGCGCAACGCCTGCTGACGGCCTACCGCGAGTCGCTGCGGGCGGGCGAGTTCGAGACCCTGTTCCCCCTGTTCGCCGACAACGTGGTCTGGACCGAGGAAGGCGACAGCCCGCTCAGCGGCGTCTATCGGGGAAAAAGCGCGCTGATCGATCTGTTCTCCCGACTGATGGACTATTCGCGCAACACGCTGCGCATCCTCGAGGTCGGCGCGCCGGAGCTGCGCGGCCGCGCTTTCGCCATGCCGCTGCGCTTCCAGGTCCAGGACGGTCCCGGCCTGCAGGAAAGCGGCGCGACACATACGCTGCGGCTGCGCGCCAATGTCATCACCCGCGTCAATTCCGTGGCCGATGATCCGCCGCGCGCGGACGCGCTGTGGCGCAGGCTGGCGGCCGCCAGCCTGCGCCACAGCGCGTCCG
>NZ_JAGTJY010000141.1:0-16331 GCF_018195695.1 Achromobacter sp. Marseille-Q0513
GCGCAGACCCGCCCACGCGCTTGCGCCTTTCCCGCCTCGCGGGTAAATTGTTGACAATTATTCGAGACAAGCCCGCCAATTCCGCATTCCACTCGCCAATACGAGCCAGATTGTCGACACCATGAGCCAGATCATCACGCTCCCGAACGCCGCGCCAGGCGATGGCGAAACGCTGTCGGACCAGATCTTCAAGAAGATCCAGGCCGCCATCGTCAAGGGCGAGATGGCGCCGGGCAGCAAGATTTCCGAGCCCGAGCTGGCCCGCGTCCATGGCGTCAGCCGCGGCCCGCTGCGCGAGGCGCTGCACCGCCTGGAAGGCCAGAAGCTGCTGGTGCGCGTGCCGCACGCCGGCGCGCGGGTGGTGTCGCTGAGCCAGCAGGAACTGTGCGAGCTGTACGAAATCCGTGAATCACTCGAAGGCATGGCCTGCCGCCTGGCCGCCGAGCGCATGCCGGCCGCCGAGGTGCAGGAATTGCGCCGCGTGCTGGAAGCGCACGAGCGCGACGAGGCATTCCAGGCGGGCCTGGGCTACTACCAGCAGGAGGGCGACTACGACTTCCACTACCGCATCGTCAAGGGCAGCGGCAACCAGATGCTGTTCCGCATGCTGTGCGACGAGCTCTACCAGCTCGCGCGCATGTACCGCATCCAGTACTCGACCACGCCCAACCGCCCCCGGCAGTCCTATGCCGAGCACCACCGCATTCTCGACGCCATCGCCGACCGCGATGGCGAGCTGGCTGAACTCCTGATGCGCCGCCACATCCGCGCATCCCGTCTCAACATCGAACAACAGATCGCCCAGGGCAACCTTCGGCGTACCGAGGCATGATGAACAAATCCTATCGCAAGCCCCTGCCGGGCACCCGCCTGGACTACTTTGATGCGCGCGCCGCCGTCGAGGCCATCGCGCCCGGCGCCTATGACGGCCTGCCGTACACCTCGCGCGTGCTGGCGGAAAACCTGGTGCGCCGCTGCGAGCCCGCGCAGTTGACGGACGCGCTCAAGCAGCTGATCGAACGCCGCCGCGACCTGGACTTCCCCTGGTATCCGGCGCGCGTGGTCTGTCATGACATCCTGGGCCAGACCGCGCTGGTCGACCTGGCCGGCCTGCGCGACGCCATCGCCGACAAGGGCGGCGACCCGTCCAAGGTCAACCCGGTGGTGCCGGTGCAGCTGATCGTGGACCACTCGCTGGCCGTGGAATACGGCGGCGACGATCCCGATGCCTTCGCCAAGAACCGCGCCGTCGAGGACCGCCGCAACGAAGACCGCTTCCATTTCATCGACTGGACCAAGCAGGCCTTCCGCAACATCGACATCGTGCAGCCGGGCAACGGCATCATGCACCAGATCAACCTGGAACGCATGTCGCCGGTGGTCCACGCGCAGGACGGCGTGGCCTACCCCGACACGCTGGTCGGCACCGACAGCCACACCCCGCACGTGGACGCGCTGGGCGTGATCGCCATCGGCGTGGGCGGCCTGGAAGCCGAGAACGTGATGCTGGGCCGCGCGTCCTGGATGCGCCTGCCCGACATCATCGGCGTGGAACTGTCCGGCCGCCCCGGCCCCGGCATCACCGCCACCGACGTGGTGCTGACGCTGACCGAATTCCTGCGCAAGGAAAAGGTCGTGGGTGCATACCTGGAGTTCTACGGCGCCGGCGCCGCCGCGCTGACGCTGGGCGACCGCGCCACCATCTCGAACATGGCGCCCGAGTACGGCGCCACCGCCGCGATGTTCGCCATCGACCAGCAGACCATCGACTACCTGCGCCTGACCGGCCGCGAGGACGAGCAGATCGCGCTGGTCGAGACCTACGCCAAGACCGCCGGCCTGTGGGCCGACAGCCTGGCGCAGGCGCAGTACGAGCGCGTGCTGCGCTTCGACCTGTCCACCGTGGTGCGCACGCTGGCCGGCCCGTCCAACCCGCACCGCCGCCTGCCGGTCGCGGACCTGGCCGAGCGCGGCATCGCCGGCAAGGTCGAGAACCAGCCCGGCCTGATGCCCGACGGCGCCGTCATCATCGCCGCCATCACCAGCTGCACCAATACCAGCAACCCGCGCAACGTGATCGCCGCCGGCCTGCTGGCGCGCAACGCCAACCGCGCCGGGCTCACGCGCAAGCCCTGGGTCAAGAGCTCGCTGGCGCCCGGCTCCAAGGCCGTCGCGCTGTACCTGGACGAAGCCGGCCTGACCACGGAACTGGAACAGCTGGGCTTCGGCGTGGTCGCCTTCGCCTGTACCACATGCAACGGCATGTCCGGCGCGCTGGATCCCAAGATCCAGCAGGAGATCATCGACCGCGACCTCTATTCCACCGCCGTGCTGTCGGGCAACCGGAACTTCGACGGCCGCATCCACCCCTACGCCAAGCAGGCCTTCCTGGCCTCGCCGCCCCTGGTGGTGGCCTACGCCATCGCCGGCACCATCCGCTTCGACATCGAGCGCGACGTGCTGGGCACGGACGCCAGCGGCCGCGAGATCCGGCTCAAGGACATCTGGCCCACCGACGCCGAGATCGACGCCGTGGTCAAGGCCTCCGTCAAGCCCGAGCAGTTCCGCAAGGTCTACGCGCCCATGTTCGGCATCCAGGACGAGCGCCGCGCCGCCGTCGATCCGCTGTACCCCTGGCGCCCGCAGAGCACCTATATCCGCCGCCCGCCGTACTGGGAAGGCGCGCTGGCCGGCGCGCGCACGCTGCGCGGCATGCGCCCGCTGGCCGTGCTGGGCGACAACATCACCACCGACCACCTGTCGCCGTCCAACGCCATCCTGATGGACAGCGCCGCCGGCGAATACCTGCACAAGATGGGCCTGCCGGAAGAGGACTTCAACTCCTACGCCACCCATCGCGGCGATCACCTGACCGCGCAGCGCGCCACCTTCGCCAACCCCAAGCTGTTCAATGAAATGGTGAAGAACGCCGACGGCACGGTGCAGCAGGGCTCGCTGGCCCGCGTCGAGCCGCAAGGCCAGGTCATGCGCATGTGGGAAGCCATCGAGACCTACATGGACCGCAAGCAGCCGCTGATCATCGTGGCCGGCGCCGACTACGGCCAGGGCTCGTCGCGCGACTGGGCCGCCAAGGGCGTGCGTCTGGCCGGCGTGGAAGCCATCGTGGCCGAGGGCTTCGAGCGCATCCACCGCACCAACCTGATCGGCATGGGCGTGCTGCCGCTGGAGTTCAAGCCCGGCGTCGACCGCAAAACGCTGGCGCTGGACGGCACCGAGACCTACGACGTGATCGGCGAGCGCAAGCCGCGCGCCGACCTGACCCTGGTCATCCACCGCGCCAACGGCGACACCGTGCAAGCCGCGGTGACCTGCCGCCTGGACACGGCCGAGGAAGTCTCCATCTACGAAGCCGGCGGCGTGCTGCAGCGCTTCGCCCAGGACTTCCTGGAAGCCGAATCGGCCGGCGCGGCCAAGCAGGCCGGCTGAGGCCAGGCCACGGCCAGCGGGCGCTCCGATCCCGGCGCGCCCGCCTCCCCCAATCAACCCGACAGACCCCGAGGACCGCGACATGGCCCACGCTCCCCAGACCAAGATTGCCGCCACCTACATGCGCGGCGGCACCAGCAAAGGCGTGTTCTTCAAGCTGGACGACCTGCCCGAATCGGCCCGCGCCCCCGGCGCCGCGCGCGACGCGCTGCTGATGCGCGTGATCGGCAGCCCCGACCCCTACGGCAAGCAGATCGACGGCATGGGCGCGGCCACCTCCAGCACCAGCAAGACCGTCATCATCGGCAAGAGCAGCCGGCCCGGCCACGACGTCGACTACCTGTTCGGCCAGGTCTCCATCGACCAGGCCTTCGTCGACTGGAGCGGCAACTGCGGCAACCTGTCGGCGGCCGTCGGCCCCTTCGCCATCAGCAACGGCCTGGTCGACCCGGCCCGCGTGCCGCGCGACGGCATCGCCACCATCCGCATCTGGCAGGCCAATATCGGCAAGACCATCATCGCCCACGTGCCGATGACGAACGGCGAAGTGCAGGAAACCGGCGACTTCGAACTGGACGGCGTGACCTTCCCCGCCGCCGAGCTGCAGCTGGAGTTCATGGACCCGGCCGAGGATGGCGACGGCGGCTCGATGTTCCCCACCGGCAAGCTGGTGGACGACCTGGAAGTGCCCGGCGTGGGCACCTTCAAGGCCACCATGATCAACTCCGGCATTCCCACCATCTTCCTGGACGCCGAGGCGCTGGGCTACACCGGCGCCGAACTGCAGGAAGACATCAACGGCGACGCCGCCGCGCTGGCGCGCTTCGAGACCATCCGCGCCCACGGCGCGCTGCGCATGGGCCTGATCAAGTCGCTGGAAGAGGCCGCGTCCCGCCAGCACACGCCCAAGGTCGCCTTCGTCGCGCGCCCGCGCGACTACGTGGCCTCCAGCGGCAAGAAGATCGGCGCCGGCGACATCGACGTGCTGGTGCGCGCCTTGTCCATGGGCAAGCTGCACCACGCCATGATGGGCACCGCCTCGGTCGCCATCGCCACGGCGGCGGCCGTGCCCGGCACCCTGGTCAATCTGGCCGCCGGCGGCGGCGAGCGCGACCAGGTCTGCTTCGGCCACCCCTCGGGCACGCTGCGCGTCGGCGCGCAGGCACAGTTGGTGGACGGCGAATGGAAGGTCACCAAGGCCATCATGAGCCGCAGCGCCCGCATCCTGATGGAAGGCCGCGTGCACGTGCCGCGCGTAGGCTTCTGATCCTCGGGAAAAAGCCGTCCCCGGCCGCGCCTGGCAAGAAGCGCGCAATGCCCGGCATCCTCGCGGGCCGGGCGAGGCGGGCCTTGCGCCCGCCCCGGCTATGCGCCGCGCATCCTACAGATAGGACAGCGTGACGACATAGTTCCTGGTCTTGCCCTGCGCGCCTTCGCGCGCCGGGAGCGGGTCCACGCGCACCTGCACGTGCCTGGCGCTGCGCATGGATGCGTCCACGGGCCGGCCCGCCGCGCGGGCCCGCTCGGCTTCGCATTCGACGCTGACCTGCAGGCTGCCCGGACGCGTCTTGGGCAAGCAGCTCGCGGGCTCCACGACGGCGCCGTAGAAACGGATCTCTCCGCCCTGGGCATGGACCATGGATACAGCGCCGGCGACGCTGAGGAGCAAGACCGGTAGACAACGACGTGGCGTAATCATGGCGCCTCCTGACAACGAAGCGCCGGCATTCGATAAGCCGGCCGACCTTCATTGCATTAACGACCTACGCACATCGAATTTAATGGTGCGGTCTAGGACTCTGCGCTTGAGACTTTCCCTTAATTGCGCCGCAACAGCACGACCGGAAAGAGCGCGCGCGAAAGACATTGCGGCGCCGACCATGCGCCGCAACACACCGGAAATTGCCGAGGCCCGAGGCTAGTTCGCGGCCTGCTGCGCCGCACTAGAGACTATTACGTCGAATTGCCGATCCAGTCCGTCCAACGCCTGCTGTATATGCAAACGGCGTGTTTTGATCCACGCATCCTGCTCCGCCAGGCGCGCGCCCGCGTCCTTCAGCATGCGCGCCATCTCGGCGGGCTGCGGGCCGCCGATGGTGGCGCGGCTGTTCACGATGGCCACCGGATCCAGCGCGGCGCGGAATTCGGCCTCGCTCATCGGCAGCTCGGTCCCGTACTTCGAATCCTTCTGCGCCTCGGCATAGATGCGGCGCGCCTCGGCGTAGGGAAAATCCAGCGGCTTGATGCCGTGGGTCTTGGCATGGGCCACGACTTCCGACGCGAAATGATGGCCATCGCGGAACGGCAGCTTGTACTTGCGCATCAGCAGGTCCGCCAGTTCCTGCGAGGCGGTCCAATCGCTGTTCAGCTCCTCCAGCGCCCGGTCCGGGCTGATGACCAGGGCCTTGAGCACGCGGTCCCAGCGCTTGAGCGCCGCGATGCCGCTGTCCACCATCGCCGAGTTCTGCTTCACGTCCTTTGGATCGCTCATGCCCGGCGTGATGTTGTGCGTCTGCAGGAGCGGCCCCATCGCCAGCGTCAGCGCCGTGGACGCATCGCTGCGCGTGTCGTTGAGCAGGCCCGGGTTGCGCTTCTGCGGCATGGCGCTGGACACGTAGGTATTGCCGCCACCCTCTTCCAGCAGGATCCACGGGCGCGACTGCGCGTACTGCGTCATCACGTCCTCGACGAAGTTGCCGGTGCGCAGCGCGATGCTGGCGACGATAGACGCCACCTCCACCGGCTGGTCCATGGACGAGATCTGCGCGGCGTCGTAGGCGTTTTCCACCAGCGCCTCGAAGCCCAGATAGCGCGCCATGCGCTCGCGGTCCAGCGGCCAGCTGGTGCCGTTGAGCACCGTGGTGCCCATCGGCGAACGGTCGATGCGGACATACGCCTCGCGGATGCGCTGCGCATCGCGCAGCAGCCCCGCCGCCTGCCCCAGCAGGTAGTGGCCGTAGCTGTTGGGCTGCGCGGCCACGCCGTTGGTGTAGTTGGGCACGATGGTGGCGGCATGGCGGCCTGCCAGCGCCACCAGCGTCGCGCTGGTCTGGTTCAGCTGATCGGCCAGTTCCAGCAGCTTGTCGCGCAGGATGGCGCTGCGGTAGGTGGCGTGCATGTCCTGGCTGGAGCGCCCGGCATGCAGCAGGGTCACGTCCTCGCCCGCCGCCTTGATCAGCAGCGGCTCGAACGAGATCACCGTGGACGGCCGCCGGGCGCCGGGTTGGGCGCCCGCCTCGAGCACCTTGGCCAGCCCCGCCGCCAGCCTCGGCGCCATGCTCTTGTCGAGCAGGCCCTGGTCGGTATTGATGACCAGCGTGGCCTTGTTGATCTCGCCGAGCCAATAGAAGGGATCGCGCTGCTGGACGGGCTTGGACTCGGTCTGCGCGGTCGCGCAGGCAGCGGTCAGGACGAGCGCAAGCGCAAGGACGAGGCGTGTGAACATGGCGGTCTCGGCGGAGGCAATGCCGGCCAGTGTAGTCAGCCCCGGGCCGGCGCGACACCCAGGCTTGTGCTTATACGCAGATCCTGTCGGCTGCGCCAAGGCGCGCCTTTCTCAAGCGGGCGGCGGGGCGCCGTCCTCGGTCGGCCAGTAATAGGAATCCGGCGTATTGCGCGCGCCGAAGATGGCCTGCCCCACGCGCACCACGGTGGCGCCTTCCTCGATGGCGATTTCGTAGTCGCCCGACATGCCCATCGACAACTCGTCCAGCCCGACGCCTGCGGGCGCGTCCTGGCGCAGCCGGTCGCGCAGCGTGCGCAGCAGCACGAAACACTGGCGCACGCGCTCGGCCTCGGCCGAGAACAGCGCCAGCGTCATGAAGCCGCGCACCCGCAAGCCGGAATAGGCCGGCATCTGCCGCAGGAAGGCCGCGGCCTCGTCGGGCTGCAGGCCGTACTTGCTGGCCTCGCCGGAGGTATTGATCTGCACGTACACGTCCAGCGCGCGGCCCTCGGCCTGCAGGCGACGATCCAGCGCCTCGGCCACGCGCAGGCTGTCCAGCGCCTGGAACTCGGCCGCGTAGCGCGCCACCAGCTTGGCCTTGTTGGTCTGCAGATGGCCGATGACCGACCAGCGCAGGTCCGTCAGGTCAGCCATGGCTTCCCATTTGCGCGACACTTCCTGCAGCTTGTTCTCGCCCAGGTAGCGGCAGCCGGCCTGGTAGGCCAGGCGGATGCGCGCCTCGTCCACCGTCTTGCTTACCGGCAGCAGGCGCACGCTGTCCGGCGCGCGCCCGGCGCGGCGGGCCGCGTCGGCGATGCGCTGGTTGACCGTGGCCAGGTTGCGGCGGAAATCCTCCACCGACTCGGCGCGCGGCCAGCGGCCGTGCTGGTCATGCTGGGTTTGGGTTTGCGCGGGCGCGTCGCCCGCCTCCTGATCGATTGCTTCGCTCATGCCTGAACCTCGCGCATCGAAGCGATGCATTGTCGGCGTCGCTTCGTTTTTGTCATAGGTCAAATATTATCACGCGCCGAGAGCCGCGATGCATGAATGACATGACGCCAACGCGGGCTTGTACCGACGCGTCCGCCGGCTGCGTTACTCTCTCTGCCTCACGCGCGCCGCATCGACCGGACCGGCCGCCCCACTTCCGTCGCTGGACGCCGAATGAACTACCTGCTGTGGTCGCTCCCCATGCTCGTCATCGCCGGCGCGATCGCCATCGCGCGGCTGAACGCCACGCAGGCCGCCGCGCTGGGACTGCTGGCCACGGTGCCCGTGGCCATCTACGCCGGCGACACGGCCTTCGGCGGCGCGCAGCTGGTCCAGGCTCTGGAACGCGGCGCCTGGATCGGCGCCACCATCGCGCCCTACATCCTGGGCGGGCTGCTGTTCTGGCAAGCGGCCGCGCACGGCGCCAGCGCGCAGGCGGACGGCGGCGCGGCAAGCCCCGCCGACGCCCGCGACCGGCGTCGCCTGCTGTTCTTCGCCTGTTTCCTGGTCGGCCCCTACGCCGAGGCGGCCACCGGCTTCGGCGTGGGCATGCTGGGCACCGTGGCGCTGCTGCGCGGCCAGCGCATCGCGCCGCGCCACCTGATGGTCTTCGCGCTGTTGAGCCAGACGCTGATCCCCTGGGGCGCCATGAGCAGCGGCACGCTGCTGGCCTCGGCCTATGCGCGCATGACCGGCACGGAACTGGCGCTATACGCGATGGTTCCCAGCGCCGCGCTGATGGCGCTGGTGTGGCTGCCGCTGTACTGGCGCACCGCCAGCCGGGCCGGTTTCGATCCGCAATCGGGCGGCAAAGCCACGGAGCGCCTGCGCGAAGCCGGCTGGATCGCGGCCGCGCTGGCCCTGCTCGCCGCGTTCACCGCCTGGCTCGGCCCCGAGACCGCGCTGCTGGCCGCCTACGGCCCGCTGATCACGCTGCGCTATCTGCTCGACCGCCGCCCGGACCGCCGCGCCTTCGCCGCGACCGCGCGCCGCATGCTGCCCTATGCCGCGCTGATCGCGGCGCTGGCGCTGACGCGCCTGGTTCCGGAATGGCGCGCCGCCCTGGCGGCCGTCGGCCGTATCGCCCCCTACGCCGACCTGCCGGCCTGGTCACCGCTGCTGCACGCCGGCTCCTGGCTGATCGCGGCCGGCGTGCTGACCGCCGCGCTGCGCGGCCAGGCCGCCCGGCTGCCGCGCGAGGCGCGCGCCGCCTGGGCCACCGGCCGCCACGCCGTGATGACCGTGTTCCTGTTCGCCATGATGGCCGAGATACTGGCCGCCGCCGGCATCTCACAGGCCTTCGCGCGCGGCATGTTCGACGCGCTGGGCCAGGGCGCCGTGGTCGTCGCGCCATTGTTCTCTGCCGCCTTCGGCGTGCTGACCAACAGCGGCAACATGCCCAACAGCCTGTTCATGCCGGCCCAGACCGCCATCGCCGTGCAGGCCGGCCTGAGCGTGCCGGCGGTGGCCGCGCTGCAACATGTCAGCGGCACCGCCATGAGCCTGTTCTCGCCGGTGCGCATGTCGATCGCGGCCAACCTGGCCGAGGGCCGTGGCGAGGAACGCAAGGTCTACGCGGCGCTGCTGCCCTGCGCGCTGGCCGCGCTGGCGCTGTTGCTGCTGATGGCGCTGGCGATCGCGCTGTCGCCCCGGCCTTGAGCGGCAAGCCGCGCACGACACCGGCAAGCCTGCCACGTCGCGGGCCGCGTTAGTCCCGATCGCGCGACCGGCAAGCGGCCCGTATCATCGCCGGGTCCGCACAAGAGCACGAGGGGAACGGGATGGAAACCATGGACAGGCAGCTACGCTATTTCATCTGCATCGCGGAACTGGGGTCCCTGTCCCGCGCGGCCGACGCGCTGGACCAGACCCAATCGGGACTGAGCCGCCAGCTGGCCTCGCTGGAGGCCCGCATCGGCCAGCCGCTGTTCTTGCGCACCGGGCGCGGCGTGGAGCTGACCGAGGCCGGCAAGCTGCTCTACGATGCCACCCAGCCGGCCTACCGCGGCATCGACCTGGCGGTCGAGCGCATGCGGCACCAGGGCGTGACGCAGGGCACGCTGCGACTGGCCGCCGTGCACACCCTCAGTTACTACTACACCGCCGACCTGGTGGCCGGCTTCGTCAGCGCGCATCCATCGGTGAACCTGTCCATCATGGGCCGCAGCTCGCCCGAAGTGGTGGCCCTGGTGGAAAGCGGCAAGGCCGACCTGGGCCTGGTCTACGACTCGGCGGTGGATTCCGGCACGCTGGAATCCTGTCCCCTGTTCGACGACGACATGGCGCTCATCGTGCGCCACGACAGTCCGCTGTCCGGCCCGCAGGACCTGGCCGCGCTGTCACTGCGGCTGGTCGGCTTTCCGCCGCACTACGCGCTGCGCCGCATGATCCAGAGCGCCGGCCTGCAGCCGGATTTCGCCGCCGAGGCCGAGACCATCGACGCCATGCTCAGGCTGGTGTCCTCGGGCGTGGGCGACTGCATCCTGCCCGCCCGCATCCCTGACAAGCTGCTGGACGACTACGGCCTGCGCAAGCTGCCGGTGGCCCGGCCGCTGCTGCGCCGCCGCGTGGTGGCGGTGACACAGGCCGGCAAGCCGCGCACGCCCTTGCTCAAGGAATTCCTGAGCCGCGTCGAACAGCTGGCCGGCGAGCTGCGCGGCGGCGCCCCGGCATAGCTGCTATGAGCTGAGGTGCATGGCTGCCGGCGGCGGCCCTCTCCACAATAGGGTCAGGTTGCGCGCATGCCGCGCCAACACAGAACCATAAAACGGAGACTCCCCGCATGAACCCCGCCGCCCTCAGGGAAAAATCGTATTTCGACCAGCGCGCCACGCAGGAGATGCAGCAGCACCTGCGCGCCGTGCCCCGCAGCATCCAGGAGACCATGGCCCATGCCTGCCGCATCCTGGCGATGACGGAACAGGAGGCCGGGCTGGCCGGCCAGATCAGCGTGCGCTCGGAACGCCCCGGCGCCTACTGGACGCTGCGCTTCGGCCTGGGCTTCGACGAGGCCACGCCCGCCGACTTCATCGAAGTGGACCGCGACCTGCACACGCTCACCGGCGAGGGCATGGCCAACCCCGCCACGCGCTTTCACCTGTGGGTGTACGAGGCCCGGCCCGATGTGCAGTCCATCATCCACACGCACTCGCCCTGGGCCTCGGCGCTGGCCGCCGCGCGCCAGCCGCTGGTGATCGCGCAGATGGACATGACGCCGCTGCACGACGACTGCGCCTTCCTGGGCGAATGGCCCGGCGTGCCGATCGCCGACCAGGAAGGCGTGCTGATCTCCGAGGCGCTGGGCGCCAAGCGCGCCATCATCCTGGCGCACCACGGCTACCTGACCGCCGGCGCGTCCTGTGAGGAAGCGACCTATCTGTCCGTCTACCTGGAGCGCGCCGCGCGCATGCAGATCCGCGCCCAGGCCTTCGGCCCGCTCACGCCGGTGGATGACGCGCTGGCGCGCGAGGCGCACGACTACCTGCTCAAGCCGGCCATCGTGCGCGCCACCTTCGACTACTGGGTCCGCCAGACGCGCGGCATCCCCGCCCTGCCGGCCTGAGCGCCGCTCCTTCCACACTCCTTCAAGGACGTCGCCATGACTACGCCTGCAAAGCAGGCGGCGCGCTCGCGCCGCCATTACGTCACGGCCGGGCTGGCCAGCATGATGGGCACCACCATCGAGTGGTATGACTTTTTCCTGTACGGCACCGCCGCGGCCCTGGTCTTCAACAAGATATTCTTTCCCGCCATCGACCCCATCAGCGGCACGCTGGCCGCCTTCGCCACCTATTCCGTCGGCTTCTTCGCGCGCCCGCTGGGCGGCGTGGTGTTCGGCCATTTCGGCGACAAGGTCGGACGCAAGTCCATGCTGCTCATCACGCTCTTCATGATGGGCATCCCCACCATCCTGATCGGCCTGATCCCGTCCTACGACAGCATCGGCTACTGGGCCGCCGTGCTGCTGGTGCTGATGCGCTTCCTGCAGGGCGTGGCGGTCGGCGGCGAATGGGGCGGCGCCATCCTGATGGCCGTCGAGCACGCACCCGAAGGCAAGAAGGGCTTCTTCGGCAGCCTGCCTCAGACCGGCGTGGCGCCGGGCCTGATCCTGTCCTCGCTGGCCATGGGCGCGGTCGCCGCGCTGCCCGAAGAGGACATGCTGTCCTGGGGCTGGCGCATTCCCTTCCTGGCCAGCGTGGTGCTGCTGCTGGTGGGCTGGTTCATCCGCGCCAAGGTCGCCGAATCGCCCGACTTCGAGCGCATGCGCGAACAGGGCGACAAGGTCGAGGTGCCGGCGCTGGTGGTGCTGCGCCGCTATCCGCGCGAAGTGCTGATCGTGGTCGGCGGCCGGCTGGCCGAAGTGACCTGGTTCTACACCGTGGTCACCTTCTCGCTGGCCTATGCCACGGGCACGCTGGGCATCCCGCGCGCCACCATGCTGGACGCCACCGTCTGGGGCGCGACGCTGGCGCTGTTCACCATGCCGCTGTGCGGCGTGCTGGGCGACCGCATCGGCTTCAAGTGGATCTTCATGGCCGGCGCGGCGGGTATCCTGCTGTTCGCGCCCATGTTCTTCTCGATGCTGCAGACGCGCGATCCGGCCACGGTCACGACGGCGGTCGCCGTGGCGGTGGGCCTGGTCTACGCCGCGCTGTACGGCCCGCAAGGCGGTCTGTTCTCGGCCCAGTTCCCGCCAGAAGTGCGCTACAGCGGCATCTCGCTGGCGGTGCAGGTGTCGGGCGCCATCGGCGGCGGGCTGGCGCCGCTGGTCGCCACGTCACTGCTGGCCTATGGCGGCGGCGACCCGCGCTACATTGTCTGGTATCTGAGCGCGCTGGGCCTGGTCGCCATCGCCAGCGCGTTCTTCATGCACCGGCCCACGCGCTTCGCGCTGCCGGCCGGCGCCCGCCTGGAGGCCCGCCCATGAAACCGTCGCACCTCGACTACTACTTCTGGCTGAATTCCGACTGGGCCTACCTGGGCGCCGACCGCCTGGAGGCGCTGGCGCGGCGCCAGAACGTGGCCATCCGCTACAAGCCGGTCGACCTGCCCCACGTCTACGCGCGCACCGGCGGCGTGCTGCTGGGCCAGCGCTCGCGGGAACGGCAAAACTACCGCGTCGCCGAGCTGCGCCGCTGGTGCCGCAAGCTGGGCATCCCGGTCAACCCGCACCCCGCCCATATGTGCCCGAACGCCGACCAGGCCTCGCGCATCGTGATCGCGGCGGACCTGCAGGGGCTGCCGGTGGCGGCGCTGTACAAGGCCATCCTGCATGCCGAGTGGTGCGAGGACCGCGACATCTCGTCCGAACCCACGCTGCGCGAGATCGTGGCCGCGCAGGGCCTGGACGCCGACGCCCTGCTGCGCGCGGTGGCCGCGCCGGACATCGAGCAACGCTACCGGCAATACACCGACGAGGCGGTGGCCGCCGGCGTATTCGGCTCGCCGTCGTATGTCTATGCGGGCGAGCTGTTCTGGGGCCAGGACCGGCTGGAGATGCTGGAAGAGGCGATCGCGGCGGCGTGACGCATATCCCGCCGCAACGCGCGGCGGGATATGCGCGGGCAACCCCTTATGCGATGCTCTGGCGCAGGTCCCGCGCCAGTTGCGCGCACTGTTCCGGCTCGATATCGGAAAGGGTCACGCGCAGCCCAGGCACGGGATCCTGCACGCAGAAGGCCTCGCCATGGCGCAGCAGCCAGCCGCGCCGCGCCATGGCCAGCGCGACGGCCTGGTCATCCGCCTGTAGCGGAATCCACAGATTGAGTCCGTCGCCCTGCGCCGCATGCGGCAGGCCCTGCGTGCGCAGCGCGTCTTCCAGGCAGGCGCGGCGGCGCACGTAGTCCTCGCGCGCCCGCGCCATCAATTGCGCCACCTCGGTCTGGCCCAGCGCCGCCTCGACCATGTCCTGCAAGACATGGCTGACCCAGCTGGTGCCCGAGGCCAGCCGCAAGCGCAGCTGCCGCGACGTGGCCGCGTCGCTGGCCACCAGCGCCACGCGAATGTCCGGCCCCAGCGCCTTGGTCAGCGACCGCACCAGCGCCCAGCACGGCGCGCCCGTGGGCAGCGCCGAATGATAGGCCGCGTTGGACAGCAGCGCGAAATGATCATCCACGATGGCCAGGACCTGCGGATGGCGCGCCAGCACGCGCGCCAACGCCCGCGCGCGCTTCTCGCTCAGGCTGCATCCCGTGGGATTGTGCGCGCGCGGCGTGATCAGCACCGCCCGCGCGCCCTTTTCCAGCGCGGCTTCCAGCGCGCGGGGCAGCATGCCCTCGTCGTCCATCGCCACGCCGATCGCCGCCATCCCGGCCGAGCGCAGCGTGTTGATGCTGCTGAGAAAGCAGGGGTTCTCGACCGCAACCTTGTCGCCCGGCACTAGGTGCGAGGCCAGCAGCCGCTCGATCGCGTCCACCGCCCCGTGCGTCACGTTGATTTCCAAAGGCCCCGGACAATCCGGCGCCAGCCAGCCGCGCCCGTAGGTCTCCAGGCCCGCGTTGACCGTCGGTTCGCCGTAGAGCCGGGGCCGGTACGGCCGTGTCGCGAACGCCTGCGCCATGTCCGGCAGCCATTCCCGCCGGGGATTGCCGCTGGCCAGATCGGTCAGCGGCGTATCGGGCAAGGCGCCTTCCTGCTCGCCCGCGCCATAGGGATCGCGAATGACCGTGCCCAGCCGTCCCTGCGTCAACGCGATGCCGGCGGCCGCCAGCCGCTTGTACGCCGCCGCCACGGTATTGCGGTTGATGTCGAGTTCCGCCGCCAGCTCGCGCACCGGCGGCAGCGCCTGGCCCGGCAGCAACTGCTGCGACTGCACCAGCGCGCGCACGCAATCGACGATTTCGGCGGCGGTCTTTCCTTGTATCTTCATTTCGTCCCAGGACAATAGGGCTGATTGGCTGGCTATCTCGCCAGACAGGGAAGCGCCAATGCCGGAGTGTGGCACGATTGACGGCGGCGGCAAAATGCGGGCGGTCCCTGCCGCCCGGCCCACCCCTTCCGGAGTTTGATCAGCGCGCGGCGCGCATGCCGACTGCCTGCCGGGACTCAGTCGGAGAGCTTCTGCGCCTGCGTCCCCTCTACCAGCCGCCCCGCCTTGTCTATGCTCTCCCAGGACTTGCACTGCACGCTGGAGTGTTCCCCGACCGGGTACTGGACGCAATCCATCCCCACCTGGGCCCTGCCGTCCCGGAAAGGAAAGGCGAAATCGTAGCGGGCGGGAATCACCACTTTCAGGGCCTCATCGTGGAAACCCATCTTGCCGTTCTCCACGTGACGCGCCAGCCCGTCCTGGAAAAAGTCCGGACCATTGTCGTAGATGAACGGGCGCAGCACCGGGCGGTCCTGGCGATCCACGTAGACCAGGCCTTGCTCGTCCACGGCCAGCGTATGGCCATGGACGTCGTAGCTGGGCGGCGCGTCATCCTGCTCCTGCGCCGGCCAGTATTGCAGCGCCTGTGCCGGCCCCAGCGCCGCGCCCAGCAGAATCGCGCCGATGACGCGGCGTTTCACATGCATTCTTTTCTCCTTGGCCGCGCGCTTGCGCCGCGCGCCAGCCCGATTCAACTCCATTCGAACGTCTGCAGGGCCACGCGGGTCTGCGGATCGTAGAACAGCAGGATCTGGTCGGCCCCACCATCCCGGTAGTTCCAGCCCGGCACCGCCGCCACGAAGCGGAACGGTCGGCCGTCCTCGGTCAGCGGAAACGCATCTTCCCAATCCATCTCCGGGTTGTCGACGAACTCCAGCGGAAACAGGTCGGGATCGGCCCAGTTGCCCGCGCCCTGCGATTCCTTCCAGTCTTCCAGGAACGCCAGCCGATACTTGAGCATCTGCGCCTCGCCCTCGCGCTTGCCCAGGTCCACGTTCATCAGCAGGCCGCGCTCGGCATAGGCCGCCTTGACCTCGTCGAACGACTGTTGCTGCTTGGCGTAGTGTTCGAGCAGCTCGGGATCCTGGCTGCGCGTCTTGTCCTCGCTCATCGCCTGAAAGCAGCGCCAGTCGCCCAGCAGCTCGTAGCGGCTGTCCTCGCCCAGCCTGAAACCGATCCAGTTCCTGCGGGTGTAGTAGGAGTGATAGGCCTCGGCGCCGTCGGCGAAGTAATCGTCGTAGGGTTCGACCGGGCTCAGCAGATGGATGCGGCCGGACCAGGCGGGGTCGACGGCGGACAGGTCGATGGAGACCAGCGAATGCAGCAGCTTCGCGGCCTGGGCGGGATCGGAGGCGAAGACGTCGGCCGGATCGGGGAACGGGTGCAGGAAGGGCTGGGGTTGGGTGAAGTCGATCTTGGGGGGAGATGCGCTCATGGGCGGGAAGTCCTGTGGGAGCCTGGATCGTTACGGTGAACAAGCGGCCATGGCGGGGATGGCCATGGCCGGTTGGATGTCTGCCCGACGAGAAGATAGCAATTATTCAGCCGCTTGCCGAATCGCCCCGTCGGCCAGCCCTAAAC